>JALHOJ010000017.1 GCA_022843045.1 Phycisphaerales bacterium | reverse complement strand
CGCTACTTCATCCTGACCGCCACCTCCCAGACCGATCTGGATAATCAGCTCAACACGCTGAACAGCACCTCGGGCGGCCAGGGCCACTTCACCTTCAGCCCCAACAACCCCGCCTTCGAGACCATCGCGGGCCAGAACGTGCCGACGTACGCGTACCGCGTGTACTACCCCGAAGGCTTCCTGGGCCCCAACATCTTCACATTCCTGCCCATCGCCAACCCCAACGACGAGCCCGCGCGCGTCGTCGTGATCCAGCGCTTCGAGGGCGTCGAAACCGCCTTCAAGGACCGCGTGGTCCCCGCCGTCGACGATCTCGCCGCAGCGACCGGTGTCACGCTGGTCCTGCCGCCCCGCTCGCGCAAGGGCGTCGACCTCAACACGCCCGATCTCTTCGCCAGCGGCGCGTTCAACCCAGCCCAACGCTTCCGCGCGTACGCGGTTGAGATTCGCTCTGACCGTCCGATCGCCGCGACGTTCAGCTATTACGACCTTGTCCAGATCAACGCCGGCCCCGTTGCCGTGGGCGAGGCCTTCACCAGCCAGCTCTCGGGCAGCTGGACGTTTGGCGACGTGCAGCAGCGCGGCACGGAGAACTTCAACACGGGCGTCAACACCTACGTCGTGCTGCAGAACCCCAACTTGCTGACGGCCAAGGTCACCACCCGCGTCTTCGACGTCGACACTGGTCTGGTCATGAAGACCACTCGCTTCGTGAGTCCTGAAGGTCGCTCGGGCGTGTATCTGGGCGGCGGCGCCAACGCTCCGGCCGACTTCCTCTTCGACGCCGAAGGCACCTCCGTCGAAGAAGCCGCACCCCTCGAAAACCTGCTCCGCGCCGAGTACCAGCGCCGCGGTCTCACCACGGCCCAGATCGATCAGAAGCTCAACTCCGACCGTCGCTACGCCGTGCAGGTCACCAGCGATCTGCCCATCCTGGCCGCCAAGAGCACCTTCAACCCGCGTGACCGTCAGGCCACCGGGTCGGTCGGCACCACGGGCATCGGCGCCACCAGCGGTGTGCTCGCCGAGGGCCAGTTTGGCCTTCGCAACAACAACGAAGCGGTCGGCATCCTCAACAGCAGCGCGACCAACGCGTCGGTGCTCTTCTCCTTCCTGTTCCAGAACGGCACCACGCTGCGTCGCACGGTCGAGGTCCCCGCGGGCCGCGCCAGCACGCTGCAGGTCAGCTCGATCGCCAACTTCCCCGCGGGCCAGCCCTACTCGGTCTTCTTCGAGTCCAACACGCCCGTGACGATCGGCTCGACGGTTCCCGTCAGTCAGCAGGGCGTCACGGACGCCTTCGCGGTCTCCTCCTCCGCCACCGCCTTCACCTACTGGGGCTTCGGCGAAGGCTTCCGCCCGGGCGACGACGTGGATTGGAACCCCAACGTCGCCGGTGTCCAGCGCCACCCCGGCCTCTCCGAGAACATTCGCATCTACAACCCCTCCAGCAACGACGTGACCATCGAAATCACCTTCAACTTCGACCTGCAGCCCGGCACCGAAACCTTCCGCCGCACCATCGGCGGGCGGCGCGTCGCCGAGTTCAACATCGACGAGTTCATCACCGGCAACCGCCGCCAGCAGAACCAGTCCTACGGCATCTTCGTCAAGGCCGCGACCCCCATCGTCGCCGAGATGAACCGTTACGACCTGCTCTTCCCGGGCGGCTTCGCGACCCTGGGCACGCCCCTGGGCCGCACGGCGGCGATCGTCTGATCCTCACGTTTCATCATGCACGTGCCATCGAAGTCGGCCTCAAGCCGACTTCGATGCTTTTTGGACTGATGCGACCACCCTGATCGCACGCGCGGAGCCCACCGTGCGGCCAATCGAGCAATTACCTCGCGGCAACACAACCACAACTCCACCCCGCCTTGCTTTCCGCGTTGCTCCGCTTGCCTGCGCCCCTTTTCGATCCGCCTCTGGATCTCAAGCGATCACCCCATGAAAAACGCCCGGTTCATCACCGGGCGTCATCACCGTCGTGGGTTCAATCACTCCCTGCAAGGCCCTTCACTGAACACCCGCAGGAAGGTGTCGATGTCCGCGGGGTCAAACTGCGATCCGTCGTTGTTAAAGTCCACGTCGTTGCAGCCCGCGCCAACCGGCAGGCACGGCCCCTCGCTGAAGACGCTCAGGAACGCGTCGATGTCCGTCGGGTCGTAGCGAGCGCCGTCGTTGTTGAAGTCGATGTCGTCGCAGGGGCAGCCCATCGAGCCGCAGAAGAACCGCAGCTGCGCGACGCTCGATAGCGCTTGCCCGCCCGCCGCTGCGGCGTCGGTCACGAACCACTGCGCGAACAGCACTTCGCCCGGCTGGACTTCATCGGTGGTGAGCGTCCAGTGCTGGGTCGCGACGCCATTGCCGTTGCCCGTGCCGTTGGTGGTGGTGAAGCTGAACCAGCGTTCGGGGTTGATGCGGCCGTTGACTGGGCCGGTGCGGGAGAGGCCCAGGCGGGCCTGCGCGCCGCCGCGGGCGTTGAAGAGGCCGATGCGATACTCGAGGTTGCCGACCATGGTGGGGGCCTGCACCAGGATCGCGGGCGTGATCGCGCCGCTTCCCGCGACGCCTCCGCCCAGGATCGTGCTGCGGTCGGTGGGGCGATCCACGAACAGGAGGGGCCGATCAAACGGGAACTGCGAGTTCGCCACGCGAGGATCGGTCAGCGACTGCAGGAACGCCGTGATCACCTGCGAATCGCCCGGCGGCAGTGGCACCACCTGGTTCATCAGCGGGTCCTGGTTGTCGGGGAACTGGGGCGGCGCGCCGCCCGCCCGGGCGTACCACGCGAGCACCTGGGGCAGTGTGGTGAACTGGCCGTTGTGCATGAAGGTGCGCTTGAGGGCGACGTTGCGTAGGTTGGGCACCTTGAACTTGCCGCGGTCGGCGACGTTGCCGGTAATGGCCTGGCGACCGTTGTCCTCCGCGACCGGGCGCAGCCCGATGTTGCGGAAGGAGTGGTCGGTGGTCATGTCGTTGGTCAGGCTGTGGCACTGCGAGCACTGGTGCTGCTGAAACTGCGTGAGGCCCTGCTGCTGCTGGGGCGTGAGGGCGTTGACGTTGCCCGCGCGGAAGGAGTCAAAGGGCGACTGGTTGCTGATCAGCGTGCGCTGGTAGGTCGCGATGGCCATGCCGATGCGGGCAGCGGTGATCTGTGAGTCGCCAAACGCCGCCGCGAACAGCGCGGGATAGGTCTTGAACTGCTGGCGAGCGGCCTGCACGTCGGCGGGCACGTTGGTCGAGAGGGCCAGCGGATCGACTCGCGCGAGTTTCTCGCGCAGTTCGCTCCACGAAAACCCGGCGTGTGCCATTTCGACGTCATTCAGGATCGGTCCCACCGCCTGGCTCTCGAGCGCGCCGCCCGCGGGGATCACCACGGCATTGGTCTCGGGATCGCGGAATTCGCTGGTGGCGCGGCCGTCCCAAAAGAGGTTTGGGGCATATGCCGCGTTGATCATCGAGTTGGCCGAGCGGTCGGTGAGCTGGGGCGCAAGCCCGAAGACCGCGTCACGCACGAAGTTGTTGGCGGTGTCGGACTTGATGACGCCCGGCGAGCCCTGGATGTCGTCCGCCGTGTTGAGCACGTTGTCATCGCCAGGGTGGCGCGCCAGGCGGTTGTCCGCCCCCCCGTTGGCCGGGACGTGGCAGGTCCCGCACGACACCACGTTCGAGGTTGACATCTGCTCGTCCCAGAACAGCATCTTGCCCAGCACGCGCTTCGCTTCGCTCATCGGGTTCTGCGCCGGCACCGGCACGGGCGGCAGCGCGGCATACGCGAGGTACGCCGCAGTTAATCCTGCCCCTACGACCACCGGCACGCCCACCGCCATCCCCGCCACAGCGAACGACCCCATCCGTGCACGTACGCCCGTTCCCCCGGCGTTCTTGTGAGCCATAACGAATCTCCTTCTGTGGCTATCGCGGCATGTCACCCCTCGCCGCGATACCAATCAAACGGTTTCGCCCGACCCATATTGCACAACTCTGACCATTATCTTCAACCTCATCACCTTGACACCTGGGCATCTCGCCGCCTGACTTCCCCGTGTACCCTCGCCCGCCATGAAAACCAGCGTGCGGTGGCTCAATCAACTTCTGGAAGGCCAGACCCTGTCGGGCGAGGCGATCGAACGCTCCCTCATGGCCGTGGGCCTGCCCAGCGAGTCGCGTGAAGCGGTGCAGACCTGCGCAGGGCCGGACGAGTGCCTCGATGTCGAAGTGACCAGCAATCGCGGGGACTGCCTGAGCCATGTCGGCCTTGCGCGGGAACTCGCCGCGTGTGCGGATCTCAAGGTGCGCCTCCGCGAAGCGACCGCAACCGGAGCACATGCGACCCGCGTGGATGACTATCCGCGCACGCTCGCCGCGAGCGACTATGAGGCTGGCCCCGATGTCGCGTCGGTCCTGTCGCTTGAGAATCAAGTGCCCGATCACTGCCCGCTGTTTCTCGCGCGTGTGATCAAGGGCGTGAAGGTCGCCGAGAGCCCCGCATGGCTGCGGGCCGCGCTCGAAGCTGTCGGCCAGCGCCCCATCAACAACATCGTCGACGCCACCAACTTCATCGCGGGCGAACTGGGCAACCCCTGTCACGCCTTCGATCTCGCCAAGCTCGCGCACATTGGCGGCAAGCCCGCCCTCCGCATTCGCCTCGCCCAGGCCAACGAGAAGCTCACAACGCTCGACGGCAAGCCGCGCGTCCTCAAGGGCGACGAAATCGTCGTCGCGGACGGCACCCACGCACAGGGCCTCGCGGGCATCATGGGGGGCGGCGACTCCGAAGTCTCCAACGCAACCACCGACGTCGTCCTCGAAGTCGCGACCTGGGATCCCGTCGCCGTGCGCAAGGCTGCGCGGCGGCACCAGATCCGCACCATCGCCAGCCACCGCTACGAGCGCATCGTCGATGCGCGGACGCTCGACGCCGCGATGGACCGGGCCGCCGCGCTGATCGCGCTGCTGGGCGGCGGCAAAGTCCTTCCCGGCACGCTCCGCGCTGGCAAGCCGCTCGCCAATCCGATGACGGTGCGCTTCCGCACGCAGCGCTGCCTCGCCCTGCTGGGCTTTGACCTGCCCCGCGACCGCATCCTCCGCCATCTCACGAGTGTGGGCATCGAAGTGGGGCCCCTGGGCCGAGGCGGCGACGACTTGCTCTGCACGATCCCCGTCTGGCGCCCGGACCTCACACGCGAGATCGACCTCATCGAAGAAGTCGCGCGGATCGAGGGATTGGACGCAGTGCCGGTCCACGACAAGATGGCGGTGCGGGTCCGCCCGCCCCAGCCCAGCGAGCGCGCCCGGCGCGAATTAGGCAGCGTGCTCACGGGCCTGGGTTTCCACGAAACCATCACGTTCTCCTTCACGACGCCCAAGCACGCCAAGGCCTTCACGCCCAGCGATCTCGAGCCCATCGTGATGGACGACGCCCGCCGTGGCGATGAGCCGGCCCTGCGCCCCAGCGTGCTCACGGGTCTGCTGACTTGCCGCACCCGCAACCAGCACGCGGGCGTGCAGCATCCGCCCGCCGCGAGCGCGCTTGCGCCGTTGGCGTCCGTCGGCGCGGGCGGCGTGCGACTCTTCGAACTCGCCAGCGCGTTCGCGCAGCAGCCTGCGGGCAAGCGCACCAGCCCGCCGGGCCACGCGCCCACCGCCCAGGACACGATCGAGCACTTCAACGTCGGCCTGCTCATGGACTGCGCTGGCCGCTCCATCGACGACCAACGCGCGGGCGTTCGCGCCATGCGAGGCGTGGTTGAAGCGCTCGTCAAGTCGCTCGCGGGCGACGTGTCGCGTCTGGCCGTCGAGGCCGCGTCGCCCCACGCCCCGGCCCTCGCCGCCAACGGCTACGCCCGGCTTTCGCTCTTCGCGAACGGCTCGCCCCAGCCGCTGGGCTACTTCTCCCTGCTGGACAAGTCCGCTCTCGCGTCGTTCGATCTCGCGGTGCCTGTCGTGGTCGCTGAATTGAATCTCGCCGTGCTGCTCGCGCACTACCCGCCCAAGTCGCGGGTGGTGCTGCCGCCCACGCTGCCCGCCATCGAGCGCGATCTGTCGCTGATCGTTCGCGACGATCTTCCTTACGCCACCATCGCCGCCGCGCTCGACCAGCGCAAGCCCGCCAACCTCGAACGCATCCACTACGTGACCACCTACCGCGGCAAGCCGCTGCAGCAGGACCAGAAGTCGGTGACGGTGCGTCTGGCGTTCCGAGATGCCGGTCGCACGCTGACCAAGGAAGAACTCGAAGCCCCGGTCGCGACGCTGCTCGCGAGCCTCAAGGGCGCGTTCGCGTTCGAGATTCGGGCCTGAGCGTGCTCACGATCCGCAGGCAGTGCACGGCCCTTCGCTGAAGGCCAGCAGGAACGAGTCGATGTCGCAGGGGTCAAACAACGAGCCATCGTTGTTGAAGTCGATCGAATCGCACGTCGCCTCTTCGGGCACGCACGCACCCTCGCTGAAGACGCTCAGGAACGCGTCGATGTCATCGGGATCGAAGTACGCCCCGTCGTTGTTCACGTCGATATCGTTGCAGACGACGGGGCAAGAGCCCCCGCCCACCGTGAGGACCGCCGCGTTGGTCGTCGCCGATCCGCAGGCGATCGCGATCACGCAGTCATAGAACCCTGCATCGCTCGGCCCGACGGGCGCGATCCGCAGCGAGGACGTTCCGGCCGTCGAATTCGTCTGCACGTTGATCAACTCCCCGTTCTTCCTCCAGCGATAGCTGGCCGTCGGCGCGTTGGACGCGCCCGCCGCGAAGATCGCCGCCGCGCCTTCGCCTGCGCACGTGCTCACGTTCGCGGGCTGCGTCGACACCACGGGCGTTGGGCACGCCACTTCCCGCCAGAGCCACACGCCCGTGTAGTTCACGAAGCTGCCGACGGGCGAAGCGCCCAGCACGCAGAATGATCCGTCAAAGACCGGGTAGTTTCCGCTCGCCGAGCCCATGTACGCCTGGCCCTGCGGATTCAGCGTCGAGGTCCACCCGTTCAAGTACAGCGATCCGCCAAACGTGGTGTACGCCGACCACGTCGCGTTGATGACCCCGCCGCCCAGCATGTAGATCCCCGCGCCCGCATACTGAGGCCCGCCGACACAGCCGCTGGTCACCACCTCCGGCGCGAAGGTGCCCAGCAGCGCGCGAACGTCATCCTGCGTGGCCCAGTGCCAGCCCGTGAAGTCTCGCCCGCCCACGACGCCGCTGCACACTCCCCCGCCTTGCGCCGCTGTCGGGCACACCGTTGCGATCTGGTTCCAGGTGAGGCCAGTCGTCGCGGTGAGTTGCCGCCACTCGCGCCCGTTGCCGTCGTTGTAGTTCTGTCCGAACGCTGCGCCGCCCGCGCAAGCAACCATCGCGCACACCATCGCGCGGTTGTTCCAACGCCACTGCTTGACCATGACCCGCCTCCTATGCACTGTGCCAACCAAGCCCCCAAGCCCCGCTCCATGCGACAAAGTCGTTGACGCGCTCGCACAGTCCGCGAGAAACTTCGCGGCGGGCGGAGATCTGCGCTATCAAAACCCAAACGAAGCACCTCGCGCCTCGTTCGTTCTCCCACTTCAGTTGCACAACCCCAGTTCCCGTGGTATCTTATAGACGCGGCCCGGAGTGGCCCGCCTGGGGCGCTGCTTGCCCTGCTTTGCACGGATGCGACTGGAGGCCGTCCATGCCCGTGCGACCAATGCACCTCGCAATCTGCGCCCTCTCTGCGCTGCCTTGCATCGCGCGGGCCCAGTCCTGTCCGCCCGAGTGGTTGCCCGGCGCGCACAATCTTGGCTACTTCGGTGACGTCCTGAGCATGACCATGTGGGACCCCGACGCAGCGGGGCCGCAGCAGCCCCTGCTGATCTTCGCCGGCACGATCACTCAGGCGGGCGGCAACGTCACCGTCAATCGCGTTGCCAACTTCAACCCGCAAACGGGCCAGTTCGCGCGCATGGGCGTGGGCATCAGCCCGGGCGGCAACGTGGTTGACGTTGCCGTGCTCGCCGACAACTCGCTGGTGATCGCAGGAAACTTCCCTTCGGGCGTGAAGCGTTGGGACGGCACGGAATGGGTCGCGCTCAGCCCGGGTGGGCCCACGCTGGGCACGGGCGTGGGCGTGGTGACGGCGATGGCCGTCTCGGGGAATCATGTGTGCGCCGTGGGGTACTTCAATGCGTGGAACGGCGTGCCCGCCGCGGGCCTGGCGCGTTGGGACGGCACCGCGTGGTTGGCCTTCGGCTCCGCACCGTCTGACGTGTACGACATCGCGATCGATGGGCAAGGGCGGGAAGTCACGGCGGAACGCAACTTCGCACGCCGATTCGGCAGCAACGCGTTCACCGCTCCGGTCACGGGCCTCAACCAGACCGTTAACCGTATCTGGAGCTTGGGCGCGGATCGCGTCGCGGTGACTGGGCAGTTCAGCAGCATCGCCAGCGTCGCGGCCAACCGCGCCGCGTGGTTCAACGGCTCAACATGGAGCGCGATGGCCTTCTCGTCGCCCAACATCACATTCACCGGCCCCGTCGTCGTCGCGCCCAATGGCGAGGTCTACGCGGGTGGCTCGGGCGGCGTGCTCAACCAGCACGGCATCCTCCGCTTCCGCAACTCGCAATGGGAACCCTTCGCCACGGGCCTGAACGGTGCGGTGAGCGCGATGGCCGTCGCCCCCAACGGCGACCTGTTCGTCGCCGGGAGCTTCACGCAAGCCGCGAACGCCTCCGGCACGCTGCCGGCGAACAAACTCGCGCGCCTGGGGTACGTCGGCAACTGCCGGTGCGATCCGATTGACTTCAACAACGACGGCTCGCTGTTTGACCCGACGGACGTGGACGCGTTCTTCAGCGTGTTCAGCGAAGGCCCCTGCATCCCGGCCAACGCCACGTGCAACGATCTGGACTTCAACAACGACGGCTCGCTGTTTGATCCCCAGGACGTGGATGCCTTCTTTTCGGTCTTCAGCGAGGGGCCTTGCTGAGCAGTGCGGAACGTCGGATTCCCCCTACCCTTCGACATGCTCTGGCAACCCAGCCTTCCCGACATCTATACCAGAATGCCGGAAGCCGACCTCGCGACGGCGATTGGTCAGCGTCGCAAGGAGCTGGGCAAGGAACTGGTGATCCTCGGTCATCACTACCAGACCGACGAAGTGATCCAGCACGCCGACTACACGGGCGACAGCCTCAAGCTCAGCCAGATCGCGGCCAGACTCTCTAGCGGACTCGCTGATTCATCAAGCCCACCCAAGTACGTCATGTTCTGCGGCGTGCACTTCATGGCCGAAACCGCCGACATGCTCACGCCGCCCGAAGTCGCGGTGATTCTGCCTGACCTGTCCGCCGGGTGCAGCATGGCGGACATGGCCCAGTACGACGACACGGTCCAGGCATGGAACGACATCCACGCGTCGCTGCGAGAGCAGGGCTGGCAGGGGCGGATCGTGCCGATCACGTACGTGAACTCCTCCGCAGCGATCAAGGCGTTCGTGGGCCAGCATGGCGGGGCCTGCTGCACCAGCAGCAACGCGCTGGAGGTGTTCAGGTGGGCCATGAAGGAAGGACAGAAAGTCCTGTTCCTCCCCGACCAGCACCTTGGTCGCAACACCGCCGCGAAGTTCGGCATCGATGTCGCGAAGCACTCGTGCGTCTACGACCCGCGTACGACGCGCAAAGGCGTCGCGCTGGGCGGCGCAACGCCTCAGCAACTGCTCGACAGCGATGTGATTCTGTGGGCCGGGCACTGCAGCGTGCACAAGTTGTTCAGGCCCGAACACTGCGATCAGATCCGCGATCAGAACAAGATCGACGCCGCCAAGGGCATCGAGCCCATGCAGATTCTCGTGCATCCCGAATGCAGCAAGGAAGTCGTGGACAAGGCCGACCTCAACGGCAGCACCGAGTACATCATCCAGACCATCGAACAAGCCAAGCCCGGCACCCGCTGGGCCGTGGGCACCGAGATTCACTTGGTCAACCGGATCGCCAAAGCCGCGGCAGTGCGGGGCGTGCACGTCCGCATCCTCTCCGACTGTCAGTGCCTCTGCACGACGATGTACCGCATCGACCAGCCCCACATGCTCTGGGTCCTCGACAACCTCGCCGGGAAGTTTGAGGAACGCACGAGCAACGGCAAGCAGCCCAAGCCCCGCATCGTGAACCAGATCATCGTCCCCAAAGAGGTGCGCGATCCGGCGCTGCTGGCTATCGACCGCATGCTGGGCCTAACCCTCGCGCCGACGCCAACCCAGGCCCAGCGCCTCTCACAACTCGCCACCGCCGACTAACGAAACGCGCCCGTCAGGAAGCGTCGCGCTTTGTACCATCGGTGCGCGCTGAATCCCCCGGCAATAAGACGCTGGTAAAGCCAGTTGCGATCATCCCGCAGCACGCTTCCCCGTCTCACATCATCCAACCCGGTACCATCCTCCATGGGGTGTGACCACGAGTGGCTCCAGCAGGAACAGAGGCCGCCGTCGCAGGACTTGCGATGCGCGCACGCGATCGACGACGCCAATATTGTTGAGTTTCAGGCTTCGTTTGCGGCGGGAGCGAATCTTCGCCGGCCGGGCATGTGCCCGATTGGAAGATCCGTGGCCGCTGGTTCCGTAGCGATCCTCGACCTTGTGCTACAAAACGGATGCACAATTCCTGAAGAGTTCGAATGCTGGGGCAACCTCGACTGGTGGTTCTATCCACTGCAGGATGCAGTTGAACGCAATCACTTCGAAGCCATCGCCAAACTTCGCGGCCAGTCGGGCCTGCTCGAAGCGCTGAACGATTGCACTTCGGGTGATCACTTCACCCTGTCACCCCTCGCTCTGGCTGCCGGTCAGAACAACGTCGCGTTGGTCTCGTTGCTGTTGGATCTGGGCGCGAACCCCGATGCTCACAACGAGGATCTCGCCGGTGAAACTGCTCTGGCCGAGGCGATCTCCGAGAACCACCATGAAGTCACGGAGATTCTGGTCCGCGCCGGCGCGAACCCCGACATCCCAGGCTGGATGTGGATCTCGCCGCGAGACCGCAGCAAGAAAGCAAGCCCCGCAATCCGCGACTTGATCGCCACGATCCCCTTCAAGCCCACCAACCACCCCCGCTACACCCGCGACCAGCAACACTGACTTACAGAATGCATCGCTCTGTCGCTCTGTCGCTCTGTCGCTCTGTCGCTCTGTCGCTCTGTCGCACCTTCGCACTCTCGCACCCACCCGTACCCTCCCCCATGTCGCCCCGCGAGCCCATCCCCAAGCCCGCTCGCTTCATCTGGCCCCCACAGCCGCTCGACGCTTCGCCTGCTCCCCGCACTCCGCAACATCGCCCCTCGGCAAAGCCCTCTCGCCGCCCTCCAACGCTCGGCGTCATCGATCCTCGCTCCCTCTGGGAGCACGTCGAGGAAACCTGGCTGGGCGTGCTGTCTCCCGCCTGGCCGCGTCGCTGCCGGGAGACGACCTGGCAACCCGAGCCCATCGGCCTCTGGTGCCAGCGCTGCGGCAGGAGCGTGGGGGACTTTGAAGCCGACGCCGGCGGGTGCGCGTCTTGTCGCGAAACCAAAGTGCCATGGGACGCCGTGATCCGCCTTGGCCCGTACGAAGGCCTGCTTCGCGACGCAATCCTCGAAATCAAGCATGCCGGCTTTCGCCGGCTTGCAACGGACGTGGGCCGCGAGTTGGGCGATCAGGTCGCCCTCGCCATTGGCCCCCAAGACCCCGACGCCGTGTTGCTCGTGCCGATCCCGATGGCCCTCCGGCGAAGAGCCCAGCGACCCCTCGACCACACCCACGCCCTCGCCCGGGGCATGCAGGCCGCCCTCGCTGAGCAGTGGGGCAGGCCCAGCCCGATCAGCCAGCCCCTGTTTCGGCAATTCACGCCCACCCAGCAGGCCAAGTCCTTCGACCTCCGCCGGAAGAACATTCGGGGCACGATGCGTCCCAAGCCTTGGCAAAGTCGGAGCGAGCTGGCCGGGAAGACACTGATCCTGATTGATGACGTCCTGACGAGCGGAGCTACCCTCGAGGAGGCATGCCGGGCGCTGCTGGTGGGGCTGAATCGCTCCACAAAAGGCACGCCCCGCGAAGAGAGTCCACAGTTCTCGGTCCTGGCTGCGGTGGTGGCGGTCGCGGGCGAGCGAGGTTGACCAAACGCCCCTCCGCCGAGGGTTCCCGACCGACGGATCAAGAAATCGCGGGAATTTCAGGTGTGGAAGGTCGGGGGAAAGTTTCGCGCAAGCCCATGAAAAGCAGGGCTTTGCGTACCGACCTTCAAAAAGTCTTGACCTGACCGGCTTGACGCGGGGGAGGGTCTTCGCTTATGCTCCTCTCCCCGCTGGTCAAACGGGGCTGGCCGACCGTCAGGTTGGTTGAAGCCTCGCCGACTCGTTCGGAAGACTCGCATCGCAAGATGAAGTCGACTGGCAGGCAGCTCTTTGAAAAGTAAACAGTTGGAAGCCGCACGAGAGTGTGCCCCATTGGATAGCGGATTGCATCCGCGACGTCGCCGACCCGGCCGTCCTTTGGGGAATCCCAAATGCTCCTCTGCCCCGTACAAGGCAAGCGAGAGAGCAGGTCGATGCACAGTCTTCACAGGTGTGCATGGGAATCACTCAAGTGCAAGCAGATGAAATTGTCAAACACAAGATCATCACTAGTGAGAACCAAGAATTTTTCCCCTCGTCGAGCCGACGAGGGGCAGCGAAAGCCTCGAAAGAGGACAACGCTGAGACCGACGCGGTCGCCGGCCCATCACGAATCCGAGCCTTCGGGCAGGAGGGATGATGGGATGAGTGGCCGCGGCAACATGGTCGCTTCTTTGAACTTCTCCGCCGGTCAGAAATGACCAGGCGGATAAAAAGAAAATCAATTGAAGAGTTTGATCATGGCTCAGATTGAACGCTGGCGGCATGGCTAAAACATGCAAGTCGCACGGGCCCGCAAGGGTAAGTGGCGAAAGGGTTAGTAATGCGATCGAACGTACCCCGAGGTGGTGGATAGCTGCGGGAAACTGCAGGTAATACATCATGATCTCTAAGGAGCAAAGCTTTGGCGCCTTGGGAGCGGCGATCGTCCTATCAGGTAGTTGGTGGGGTAAAGGCCTACCAAGCCGAAGACGGGTAGCAGGTGTGAGAGCACGACCTGCAACATCGGAACTGAGACACTGTCCGGACTCCTACGGGAGGCTGCAGT
The DNA here is from genome assembly GCA_022843045.1 of Phycisphaerales bacterium. Taxonomy (GTDB): domain Bacteria; phylum Planctomycetota; class Phycisphaerae; order Phycisphaerales; family UBA1924; genus BJHL01. Next base: position 47,120 of record JALHOJ010000017.1, on the reverse strand, counting down.
AACGAATCTTCCGCAATGGGCGCAAGCCTGACGGAGCAATGCCGCGTGTAGGATGAAGCGTCTCTGACGTGTAAACTACTGTCAGGGGTCGGAAACAATGATTGACCCCAAAGGAAGTGGCGACTAACTCTGTGCCAGCAGTCGCGGTAATACAGAGGCCACAAGCGTTAGTCGGAATCACTGGGCTTAAAGGGTGCGTAGGTGGGCTCGCAAGCGTCCTGTGAAATACCTCAGCTCAACTGAGGAACAGCAGGGCGAACTGCGAGTCTTGAGGCAGGTAGGGGCTGGAAGAACGGTCGGTGGAGCGGTGAAATGCGTAGAGATCGACCGGAATGCCGATGGGGAAGCCGTCCAGCTGGGCCTGTCCTGACACTGAGGCACGAAAGCGTGGGGAGCAAACAGGATTAGATACCCTGGTAGTCCACGCCGTAAACGATGTATGCTAGACTGGTGCGGTTTTGACGCCGTATCAGTCGTAGGAAAACCGATAAGCATACCGCCTGGGGAGTACGGTCGCAAGGCTAAAACTCAAATGAATTGACGGGGGCTCACACAAGCGGTGGTGCATGTTGCTTAATTCGAGGCAACGCGAAGAACCTTACCTGGGTTTGACATGCTAGGATCAACTCTATGAAAGTAGAGCCACAGTCGCAAGACCGGAACTAGCACAGGTGCTGCATGGCTGTCGTCAGCTCGTGCTGTGAAGTGTCAGGTTAAGTCCTTTAACGAGCGCAACCCCTGTCGCTAGTTGCCTACGCAAGTGGTACTCTAGCGAGACTGCCGGTGTCAAACCGGAGGAAGGTGGGGATGACGTCAAGTCCTCATGGCCCTTACATCCAGGGTTGCAAACGTGCAACAATGGCGTATACAGAGCGACGCAAGACCGCGAGGTGGAGCAAATCGCAAAAAGTACGCCCCAGTTCGGATTGCAGGCTGCAATTCGCCTGCATGAAGCCGGAATCGCTAGTAATCGGAGATCAGCTACGCTCCGGTGAATGTGTTCCTGAGCCTTGTACACACCGCCCGTCACGTCATGGGAGCCCGGAGTGCCCAAAGTCGCCACATTTCAGTGGTGCCTACGGCAAGACGGGTGACTGGGACGAAGTCGTAACAAGGTAGCCGTAGGAGAACCTGCGGCTGGATCACCTCCTTTCTAAGGGATTTCCTTAGACCGGACATAGGATCAGATCAAACAGATCTTTTCCTCGCGGGGTAACCCGCACCCGGATAAGTCAACACAATCTCGTCTCTCGAAACTCACCGTCAACGATGACAACGAGGGATATGCGTCTGGCAACAGACGCCCAAGCGGCTCCAACTGTTTTTCTTGTCAACGTGTGCAAACACCACGACCGCCGACCTCACCGTCGGCGGTTGTCGTTTTTGCTTCCATTGCTTTGTCTCAGTTATCCGTTGACCACTCTGGGTTCGGTCTTACGACGTCACAGATCATTGCCGGGAGTCATGGCAGAGCAAGGCGGCCGCGACAAAGTCAATTCCTTACCGTCTCCGATCGGAACTCTCACTTTCCGAAACGTGCACCGTTCGAAAGCTGGCTCCAGGCACATTCTTCAATTCAATCGGAAGCGCAAAGTCCTCGAACTTGTCGGCGACGACGAACCGCCATGTCGCAGGCGGCTGCATTTCATTGAAGGGGCGGCCGTTGTGGTACACGGTCTTGAAGCCGTTTGGGACTTCTTGCTCAGTACGAGCGCTGAAGCTCGCGAGCACATCCGAAGTCTTGGATAGAGCTTGAACTTCAACCAAGTACGGCGGCGAAGTCCGCGACGGTCGAACCACGCTGATGACTGGTCCGATTGAGCCACGGCCGAGCCGGGGATCGCCCTTTGCATCGTATTCGATTGTTGCGTTGACGCCTAGACCCAAGTCGACGCTGGTTGCTCCGTAGTCCGCTGCGACGATTCGTTCTTCCCGCACCATGCTTCCGTGGATGATTCCACGGATCGTCGAAAAGTACCTTGGAAGCTGCTCGATTGAGAAGTCAAGTTCGAAGTAAGACACGCTCGATGGAACCTGACTCTCCCACAATCTGCGAGGAGTGCCCTGACCGTCTCGAAACTTCGCGGCCTGTGTTGCCTCCATCCAGTTCGGTGGCTTCACTGGCTCCAGGTAAATGTTCAGTGGGGCACCCTTCTCGTCCAGCGCTTCGAGTGACGAGATCGTCAACTCCTCAGAGATTCGGGTTCCCGAGTCGACGGGCCACCCTTCCATTCCCATGCGGACTTCCCATCGCGCGAACCTGCCGCTCGATGACTCCGCGTTGGTTCCAGTAAGCTCCAGAAAGACCGGCTGGTACATGAGCCTCTCAACCGCGATGGCCTGAGAACTGAGCGACGCGGGCTCGTTCGTGCGAGAAGTAGACTCGGCTGATTGCGGTGAGTTGGGCATCGTCTGGACTCCAACAGCGGGAGATCTGTCGCAGCCAGCCGCGGTGCCGAGCGCAATCAACAACGTGAAAAGCGTTTGAACACGTGGCATGGATAGAGGGTACACGGCTCAGTGCGTCGAGAAGAACTGCTTAACCTGAGTCACATCGGAGCCACACAAGCTGTATACCGCCAGCTTCGTGAAGCAAACATCAAGTCAGTGGCGTCGGCAAGACCCTCAGTCCACTGCGAGACCAACTCGTTGATAGGATCTTGTGGTTCAGTCCGGACTCTGCGCAACTGTGGAATTCTCTCATTTTCGTTTGCTTGCCTCGATCGTTCGCAACGCTCGGTCAATCTGCTATTGACTGAACGCGTGTGCTACCGCCCTTGCTTGAAAAACGTCCGCAGGCTCTCCAGCACGTCATCGCGACCCCCAACCTTGCTCGTCACCAACCGGGGCCCGCGTTCGTCCGCGTCGCCGCCCGGGAAGGCTTCATTGAGCACGCCCAGGAAGCTGCCGCTGCCGTATGCGCTGGCGACCTGGCAGTAGCCGAACATGTTGCAGCGATTGAGCAACTGCTCTCGCAGCAGCTTGACGCACAGCTTGTTGTCCGCGTCGCTGCTGTTGTCGCCGTCGCTGAAGTGGAACAGGTACACGTTCCACTCGCTAGGGTCGTAGTGCGCATCCAGCAGTTCCTTGCACGTGACCAGCGCAGACGAGATCCGCGTCCCGCCGTCCTCGCGGATGCTGAAGAACGTCTTCTTGTCAACCTCAGCCGCCTTGACATCATGCACGATGTACCGGCTCTCGATCCCCTCGTAGTTGCGTCGCAGCCACGTGTCGATCCAGAACGCCTCGAGCCGCACCAGTTCCTTCTGCTCCTCGCCCATGCTGCCCGAAACGTCCATCATGTACACGATCGCGGCGTTGGATTGAGGCTTCTTCACCTCGTTCCACGTGCGGAAGCGCAGGTCGTTCTTGATCGGCACGATGACCGGGTTCGCGGGGTCATACATGCCCATGGCGAGCTGGCGCTTGAGGGCCTCGCGATAGGTGCGTTTGAAGCTCCGCAGGCTCGCGGGGCCCACCGGCCGAATACCCGTGTACTTGTCGCGCAGGGTCGTGATCTTGTTGGCGCCCTTGGGCTCGATGCGGGGCAGTCGCAGTTCTTCCGCGAGAATGTCCGCGAGTTCCTCCAGCGACACATCCACTTCCAGAATGTGCTTGCCTTCTTCCTCGCCCCCCTGGCCCTGGCCCTTGCCTTGCTGGCCCTGGCCCACGCCCTGGCCCTCTTCGCCTTCGCCCATGCCCACGCCCGAGTTGTCCCCATACTGAAACCGGGGCAGGTCCACATCGTGGATCGGAATGCTCACCGTCCGCTTGCCCTCGCGTCCCAGCATGTCGCCCCGGGAAATGAAGCGACGCAGGTCCTTGCGGATCTTCCCGCGGACGATCTGCCGAAACCGCTGATGGTCTTGTTCGATCTTGTTGACCATGCCGCACTCGCTGCACGACCCATTCGCGCCCGCCGCGACACCGCGACGTGCGCAACCCGGCCCTGCGCAAGTCCATACGCACGGCTCTAGGTGTAGATCGGCCCGTTGGAGGCGTCCGAAAACAGAATCTCGCGTTTTCAGCGGACAATCAGCCCATCACCCCCTGAACCCGCCACGCTGGCCCAGGAATGCAGGTGCGACCCACCATCCGCCTCGCGATTATCGTCCGCCTGCCGGCGGATCGCCAGGTGCAGGCTCGCCCGCCTTCATCCCGATCATGCCGCCGCTGCTGTAGGTGCGCAGCCCCAGGTCGATCCGCTCCTTCTGAGCCGCAGCGACTTGCTTCACGAGGGGATCCGCGCTTTCAAGCAGTTTCGCGAGCGTTGGGTCGTCGGCGCGGGCCACCCGGGCGAAGAGATTCCACCGTTGCACCAACGGATCCGGGTCCTGAAAGAACAACGCGTCCATGAACGCCATCGGCTCAAACTCTGGGCGCGTCGGCAATTCATTCAGCGCGAGCACCCGCAGAGCGGGCGGCAGCGTCGGGTACTTGCCCAGCCACGCCTCGACGACCGATTCCAACTCGCGCCGCTGATCGGGATCGTTGCCGATCCGCGTGATCATCGCGCGGGTCGCGACCAGCAGCGCGGGGATGCGTGCATCCGATGCTTCCAGAATCCGCTGAGCAAGCGCCTCTGGCTCGAGCCGAGCCTCGTCCATCGGCGCAATCTGCACCACGGGTGAGTTCGCGTCCGCGCAGCCGGCGCCCGCGCGTCGCACGCCCTCTTCGTCAACCTCAAATCCCTGCAACGCTCGATATCGGAGCCGCGTTGAGAAGTCGCTCGCCGTATCCACCACCCAGCCGATGGCCGTCTCGCCCGGGAAGAACGACACCCGCAGTTCCTCGTTGGGGTTCAGACGCATTCGCTGGTTGAGCTCAACGACCTCGGCCTCCGCGATTCGCGTGGGCATGCCACGGGGCGTTTCGATCCGCGGGCCTACCAGGATCCGCGAGTTCATGGTCTTGTCCGCGCCGAGTGACAGGGGCACGGGCGACAGGTTCCGCAAACTCAGCGTGAGCGTTGTCTGGTCCATCACGCCCGCGTCCGCCGGCTGCAGCAGGCTGAGCCGCTGGAAGCTGTCAGGATTCGCGACCATCAGGTCAACCCAGCGCGGGATCGTGCGGGTGTAGTTCGCGAGATCGATCGCGAGCGGACTCATCCCCTGCGGCTCCAGTTGCATCGCCTTGGCCCATGCCCACGCCCCAAGCGGCGAGATCGGGCTCAGGGCCGTGAGTTCGCGCAATCGAGCCGCCGCGCCCTTGGCGTCGCCCTTGGCTTCCAGCGTGATCGCCCGTGCCAGAAACGCCCATTCGTCCGCGTCTTCGGTCAGCAGCACCGGCCCGATCAGTTCCAACGCCTTGTCCGACTCGCCCGACTTCGCGGCGATCCACGCGTCCAGAATCGTGCGCCGTGCGTCATCTCCCGCCATCTGCTCCTGGATGTCTTTCGCGATCTTCTTGGCAAAGTCCGCGTCCGTGTCCGTCAGCAGTCGCCACATGATCAGGCGATATACGCCCGCGATGCTGCGTTCCTGGGCCTGGGCCTCATCCATGCCTTCGGGCCGACGCGTGGGATCCTGCAGCACCTGCAACTGCAGTTGGGTCGTCTTGGCAAGGTCGGCGATGCCCGCGGCGATCACCTCGACGTCACCTGCGATGTGCGCCGCGGCGATCCGCGCCTCTTCGAGCGGCACGCCCAATCGCACATCTTCGGGCGCAAGGATGTTGACTTCGGCCGCGTTTTCCTTGGCATTGTCGAATGCCGCTCGCTGCTGCTCGCGGGCGGTGCGCAGGTCTTCCTGCACTTCGGCCAGGGCCTTGGCTGCGCGACCCCGCGCGATGCCCATCGCGATGTCCTGGGTTCGGGTCTGGATGTCCGCCTCGCCGCGCGCTTCCAGAATCCGCCGGGCGACCTGATGGAACCGTTCGCTGGCTTCCCACGCCCCTTGCGTCGCCAGGAGGTCGCGAATCTGCACGTGCACGCTCGCGTCGAGCGGATCCGCCATGAGCAGATTCGCGAGCAACTCAAGCCGTCCCTTCTCATCCTCCACCCGCTGCGAGAAGTACGCGTACGCGAGGAACGCGGCGTCCTTATTGGTTGAGTCCAGCTTCGTCGCTTCCTTGAGCATCGCGACAAACGTCTCTTCATCGCCCATGTCTCGGGCCAGCAGCGCGGCATCGAGCGCGAGTCGCGATCGCACCGTGACGTCCAAGTTCCCGCCCGCCGTCAGCAGCCGCTCATACGCCTCCAGGCGCGACGGCGCGCTCTGCAAGGACGACATCCGATCGGTGATGAGCCGCAACTGTGCGACCGTGTCCTTGGGATCGATCTTGACCAGACGGCGCGTGGCTTCGTTCACGCCCCGATCATCCCCCGCGCCCGCCGCGGCTTCGATCCAGCGGCGCAGCACCTGAGCGTCCTCGGGCACGATGTTCGACGCGTCGCGGAGCATGAGCGTTGCGAGCGCAAAGTCCTCGGGGCGGGCCTCTTCGAGGCGGCGCAGGTCGGTGAGCACCGTGCGCGTGAGAATCCGAGCGATTCGAGTGCGCTGGGCCGCGCCGAGGGCCGCATCCTTGGTGGAAAACGTCGGGGCTTGCTGGGTGGGCTGCTCGCCGGGCTGTTGACCAGCTGGCGGTTGGGCTGGCTGCGCAGGCGGCTGGGCTGGCGTGTTGCCAGGCTCCGCAGGCGGCGTGCTCGCAGGCTGGCTTGGCGATTGGCTTGGAGATTGGCTTGGGGGCTCGCTGGGTGGCTGTGCCCATCCTCCCACGGACAACCCCGCGCAGAGCACCAGCCCCCACGCCAACCCCGCCCCACGTCGATCCTGAGTCGTCCGAATAAGCCGTTGCTGCATACTCCGCCCAGTCTATGCGAACCCATCGCCCCTGCCCGTGACTCCGTTCCGTACGCCTCACAGGACCTCAGGTTCGACCCGGGCGGCGTTCTGGCAACCGGGTGAAGCGGTGATGTACTACCCCCAACCGAGCTTGCTTTCCTCTTTGCTCTCTTGCCGCCCCATACCTCGCCGTCTCCCCTCCCCCCTCGCACCCCTTTCTGCCTCTACGCTCCGCCATGCCCCACGGCCTCCTCGGCGTGCTCGCTCTCCTCGCCCTCGCCCTCCTTCTCTCCGAGAATCGCAAGGCCGTTTCCTGGAGGCTCGTCGTCGCGGGGTGTGCCCTGCAGTTCGTCATCGCCGCCCTGTGCCTCAAGGTCCCGGGCGTCGTCGATGTCTTCGACGCCCTCGCCCGCGGCTTCACCAAGATCATCTCCTTCGCCGACGAAGGCACCCGCTTCCTCTTTGGCAACGCCGCCGACGCGTCGCAACCCTGGGGCTTCATCTTCGCGATCAAGGTCCTCCCCATCATCATCTTCTTCGCCGCGTTCATGAGCGTGCTGTACCACCTTCGCATCATGCAGGTGATCGTCGCGGGTGTCGCGTGGGTGCTTCGCAAGACCCTTGGCGTCACGGGCGTCGAAGCGCTCTCGGCCTCGGCAAACATCTTCGTGGGCCAGACCGAGGCTCCGCTCACCGTCAAGCCCTACCTCAGCCGCATGACCCGCTCGCAGATCATGGCGGTGATGGTGGGGGGGTTCGCCACTATCGCTGGCAGCGTCATGGCCGCCTATGTCGGCATGCTGGGCGGCGACAACGACGAGTCGCGCGTGCTCTTCGCCAAGCACCTGCTGACCGCGAGCGTCATGAGCGCGCCGGCGGGGCTGGTGATGGCCAAGATCATGCTCCCCGAGACCGAATCGCCGCCCGACGAGAACCTGGCGTCGCTGTTGTCGCAGAAGAGCGAGCATGTGAACGTCATCGACGCCGCGGCCGCCGGCGCGACCGACGGCCTCAAGCTCGCGCTGAACGTCGCCGCGATGCTCGCCGCGTTTGTCGCGTTGATTGCGTTGCTGAACTGGCCCTTGAGCGCAATCGACCCGCGTCTGAGCTTCCAGAACATCCTGGGCACGCTGCTCCAGCCCCTCGCGTGGTCGCTGGGCATCCCCTGGAGCGACACCAAGGCCTTTGGCGCTCTGCTGGGAACCCAGATCGTCGCGACCGAGTTCAAGGCGTACGTCGACCTTACTGGCCATATCCAGCAACAAACCATGTCCGCCCGCAGCACCCAGATCGCGACCTACGCCCTCTGCGGCTTTGCCAACCTCGCCAGCATCGCCATCCAGATCGGCGGCCTCTCGGCCCTTGCGCCGGATCGACGGGCAGACTTCGTGCGATTGGCCCCCAAGGCGATGCTCGCCGGTGCCTTCGCCTGCTGGATGACCGCGGCGTGGGCGAGCGTGCTGATCTGAAGCGTGAACAAATCAAAGGCCCTTGAACGCAGAGGAAAACCGAGAAGAGAAGAGAGGAAGACAGAGAGAGGCTTGGGTTTTCATCAAGCACTTCCTCCTCGCTCTCTGCTCTTCTCTGTCTTCCTCTGCGTTCAAAACCCTCGCGCCCCACGCCCCGTTCATCTCTCAATCGCGCCCACCAGCCGCGACAGCAACTCCCGCGCCCTTGCCACGCTCGCCTGCGACACGTCCCCAGCGCTCAGCGCCAGCGCCCGCCGCGCCCGCTCGACGGCGTCTGCAGTCTTCTTGGCCTTGTCCTTCTCCGAAAAGTCCGAGACATCGCACAAGTTGTCGTACGCGTCGGCTAGTTTCACGATCCGGGCCTGCCAGGTCGCCTTCGCGAGCCTTGCGTCATACTCAACTTCGCGTTCGTGCTCGGGCAGGGCCATGTTCTTCGTGAGCGCGGCGACGCACGCCGCGACGGCTTCACCAAACCGCTCGCTGATGTCTTCGTAGTCCGTGGTCGTGTCCTCGATCGTGTCGTGCAGGATCGCCGCCTGCAGCGCGATCGCGTCCTCGCATCCGAAGACCACCCGGACCGTGAGCGCGACGCGGATCACGTGGGCCACATAAGGCGTGCGCCCGTCCTTCCGCAGTTGATTGCGATGGGCCCGGGCCGCGTACGACACAGCTTCCTGAAAGAACGCATCCGATGCCGCTTCATGGCGAGCCCCGCGCACGCCTGCAACGCTTGATTCCACTGCCTTCGTCATGCGCCATGGTACGAAGCCACGCGGCACACCCGTGCGTCTTGCGCTCTCTACCGCCGCCGCCGCGTGAGCAGCACCACGCCGCCCAACACCACCACGCTCCCAGGCCCGGGCACCGCCGTCGGCGTGGGATACTGCAGCCAATCCAGCCCCGTGTCCGAAGTGCCCGCGCCGACGTTCGTGTTTGCCGAGAACTCCACGCGGTTGATGCCCGCCGCCGTCAGTCCGATCTGCGTGAACGTGCTGCCCGTGAAGGTCTGCGACGCGATCAGGTTGTTTGCGACGTCGTACGCCCGCATGTCCACCGCGTCAAAGTCGCCCCCGCCATCGCCCCACATCGCCGTGACGCTATTGACCACCGCGGGCGTGATGCCGTCCGAAGGATCGACGAACTGAACAATGATCGTGGGGTTGTACCAGCCGCCATTGGACGGCGGCGCCCACGTCTCGCAGCCCTGAATGCCCCACAGCCCGGGCATCAGTTCGGTGAACGTCACCGCCGGGTAGTTCTGCGACGAGAACACTGCCCCGTGCGAGGTGGCCAATTGGTTCGAAACCGCTAGATACGGAGCAAGTTCGGTCCCCTGCACGATCACGCCCAGACTGGGCGACCCGATCGCGCACGCACCCGCCAAAGCCACAAGCAACGTCCGCATATATCTCTCCTCACGCCGCAATGACGCGGCCAGAGAGACTTGCACGCATGCCGCCGAACCTTGCAGCCCGCAATCGAATTTTTTCGCAGATTCAGCCCTTCGCCGGTTTGGGCACGTGCTGATCAATCAGAATCGCGTTGCCGTCCGGATCCGTCAGCGTGATGTGGGCCACGCCCGTCCCGCCCGCGTCGGTCTCGCCCGTCAGCGCGATGCCCGCGGCCTTGAGCTGCTTCTGAATCTCGCGCACGTCGTCAAACGCATCGAGCGTGTTGCAATCCTGGTCCCAGCCCGGATTGAACGTGAGCAGATTGCCCTGAAACATCCCCTGAAACAGACCGATCGTGCTGGGCCCGTTGCGGAGAATGAGCCATGCCTTCCCATCGCCGCCAATCATCGCGAACCCGAGCTTCTCATAAAACGCCCGCGACACCGCAAGGTCCTTGACCGCAAGACTCACCGAAAACGCGCCCAGTCGCATGTCCATGGTGGCTTCCTTCGTGTATGCTCACACAGACGTACCGCAGGTCGCCGCGTGGCGAGCTACCTGTGCGAGCGTCAAGTGACTTTGGTGTCGCACATGGCGATTCGCACGGAATTGACTACAGGTCCGTGCCGCTCCCAACCAGTTCCTTCTCGTCGACTCGGGCGACTTGCGCCCCGAGCATCCGCAGGCGGTCTTCGAGGCGTTCGTAGCCGCGGTCCAGGTGGTACACGCGGTTGACGATCGTCGTGCCCTCTGCGGCCAAACCCGCCAGCACCAGCCCCGCGCTGGCGCGGAGGTCACTGGCCATCACCGGCGCCCCGCGCAGGCCCTTGACGCCCGTGATCACCACCGTGCTGCCCACGCGGTTGATCTTCGCGCCCATGCGCAGCAATTCCGCCACGTGCAGGAATCGATCCGGGAAGATGCGCTCGGTCACGACGCTGTTGCCATCGGCGAGGCACAGCATCGCCACGAGCTGCGCCTGAAGGTCGGTCGGAAAGCCCGGGTGGGGCTGGGTCGTGACTTCCACAGGCCTCAGCACGCGTTCGCACGTGACTCGCACCGTCCGCCGCATGGGCGAGTCGCTGCTCGCTGCCGGGTCGCTGGTGCCGGTGATTGCGCTGAGCAGCCCGGCCCGATGCCGCTGGGCCGCGACGCGCAGGGCTTCCGCCGCGGGACCGCTCGCCTGCCCGTTCGCGTGCGTGCCATTGCCCATGGGCCCTGCGATCAGAGCACCGCTCACGCCCTCAGGCCCCATCGTCTGCACATGCAAGCCCGCCGTCTGCAGCGTGTAGATCGACGCCAGCAGCGAGTCCACCGGGCAGTTATCCAGAATCAGATCCCCATTGGTCATCGCTGCGGCCATCATCAGCGTGCCGGCCTCGATGCGATCGGGAATCACGGTGTAATCCGCCCCGCCCAGCGAATCCACGCCCTGGATCGTGAGGCGCGGGCTGCCTTGACCCGTGATCCGCGCCCCCATGCTGTTGAGCAGGTTCGCCAGATCGACAATTTCCGGCTCGCACGCTGCGGACTCGATGATCGTCGTCCCCCGCGCAAGGGTTGCGGCGCACATCACGTTCGCCGTGCCCAACACCGTGCTGCCAAACGCCCCGCCCAGGAACACCGTCGTCCCCACCAGCCCCTGGGCCGGCGTCCGCACGATGATGTCCCCGCTCGTCAGTTCCACAATCGCCCCCAGCGCGGCGAGCCCGCGGAGGTGCAGGTCAACAGGCCGATCCCCAATCGCACACCCGCCCGGCATGCTCACCCGCGCATATCCGCGCTTGGCCAGCATGGGGCCCAGCGTGCAGATGCTCGCCCGCATGGTCTTCACGATGTCATACTTCGCATGGCTCTGGGTCGGGTCCGTCACCCGCATCGCCACCACGCCCTTGGGCGCGCCGGGCTCAATAGCTTGCCCCGTCGCAGTGTCAAACCGCTCGACGCCCAGCGTCGAGAGCAGCTTCACCATATTGCCAATGTCCGCAAGTTCCGGCACGTCCCGCAGGATCACCGGCTCGTCGGTCATGAGCGCCACCGCCAGCATGGGCAGGGCCGCGTTCTTGCTGCCGTTGATGCGAATCCGTCCGTAGAGGCGATGCCCGCCCTCGATCACAAAGCTGTCCATGCCGTGCCCTTCCTTGAGCGTGAAAGTGGAGCGAAAGTCTGCCTCGAAGCGACGCACGCCCGCCGTCCCCATCCCTGGAGAACTGGTCGCGAGCCCGCCGCTTTCGAGTCCGATCATACATCGGGCAAACGCCCGAATTCAGGCGAGTCGCCGACCAAAGTCGGATTGTGCGGCCTGTGCCGACCCCAACCGACCGATTCTGCACAACCTCTGGTGCTCCGGTTGCCCCAAGCCCGGGGGTTTCCGACCTTGGGATGGTGATTCCGCCTCTTCGTCGCGGGGCTCGTGCCCTGCGCGATCAGCGACCGCCGGAGGTTTGCCATGAAACATTCTTATAAATGGATCGCGTTGGAAGTGTTGACCCTGGCGGCCATCGTGGGCGCCGCGGCGAGCATCAGCATCAGCTCCGCGCGGGGCCAGCAAGGCCAACTGGCCGTGGCTCCCGATGCCGACCTGCCCCTGACCATCAGCCTCCCCGTGACCATCCGCGACTTCCGCGCCAGTGGTCAGCAGGGCGGCCACCCTGACTTCCAGGCCTTCACAGGCACCCGCGCCACCGTCGCCCTCGTCCAGGACACCCTGGGCCAGGACGGCAAGCCGGTCCTCGCCAACGGCGGGCTGGGCAAGCTGATCAGCTCCGAATGGCGCGACAGCCAGGGTCGCAACATCAACCCCGCCCACTTCAACGCCGCCCGAGGCGATGTCGCCGGCACGTTTGGCAATCTTGAAAACCGCCAGATCACCAGCGAGCAGTCCTTCGCCAGCTGGTACAGCGACGCCCAGGGCGTCAACCAGAGCAAGGTCGTCGGCATGACGCTCAACCTGGTGCCCGGCACCAACCGCTACGTCTTTGACTCCGCGCAGGACGCTCCGTGGAACACACTGGGCGGCTTCTTTCCCATCAATGGCGAGCTCTTCGGCAACTACGCGGATACCAACAAGAACTTCCACTTCACGACCCAGCTCGAGGCCGACTTCATCTACCGCGCCCAGGGCGGTCAGGTCTTCACCTTCTCGGGCGACGACGACGTGTGGGTCTTCATCGACGGCAAGCTCGTCATCGACCTGGGCGGCCTGCACCCGCGCATGACCCAGACCGTCGAGCTCGACCGCCTGTCTTGGCTCGAAAACGGCCGTCAGTACCGCTTCAAGATCTTCCACGCCGAGCGTCGCACGACGCAGAGCAACTTCCGCATGGAAACCACGATCCAGTTCTCGCCCGTGAAGCCCCCGCAGGTGACCGGGCAGTTCGACTGATCGGTGTATCGCACGTAGTTCCACGCCCGGGTTGGCCGCGTTGGCCGCCCGGGCGGTTTTCGTTTTTGGGGTGCGGTATGGTGTGCAATGTCGCACGCTGCGTCGGTGACCATCGTGCATGTTGAGAACCAGAGGCATTGAGACAGTGGGGTGATGTGCGGATTGGATGCTTGGAGCGACCGCATCCTCTCAATGACTCGCAGGTCTGGCTTTGAGGTCCGCTTGGCCGGCACCTTCCCACGCTCGCTCATTCGCGGCTTCGCACGCCTGCCCCCTCACACCCCTCCCAACCGCCCCAGTCCCACCTCACTTTTCCCGCTTCTCCTTGACAACCCCGCAAGCGTTTTGCACCCTTTCTCCAGCGTGGTTGTGTTTCCCGCAGGCTCCGGTCATCCTCGACCAGCGTGGGGCGGTGCGGATGACCTGGAAAGGAAGGTTGCGTATGAAGTTCAACAAGTCCAAGGCGCTCCTGTTCGTCGGCGCTGCGGGGCTGGCGTGCCTCGCGGGCCTCTCTGTCAACGCTCAGTCGGGTTCGAGCGGTCTGGCCAACGATGGCGACCCGTTCGCCAGCCTCCCTCAGACCGTCGAACTCACCGGCATCGTCCGTGACTTTGCCGAGCGTTCCGCGACGGGCGGTCACCCTGACTTTGAACGCCAGCCGACGGCGGGCTTTGGCGTGTACTTCAATCAGGTTCAAGACGAACTCGACGCGGACAAGAAGCCGGTCTTCAAGTCCACCGGTAACAAGGTGAACAGCCAGTGGCGCGACAGCCAGGGCCGAAACCGCATCAACCCCCGTTCCTACATCTCCGCTCGCAGCGGCGATCAGAACGGCAGCATCTCCAGCTCGGCTGGCGGTGCCTTGACCACCGTCGCGAACTTCAATCAGTGGTTCCGTGACGACCCCACGATGAACCTCAGCAAGCAGCTGCCCATCACCCTGGTGCGCCAGCCCAACAGCAACGTGTACGTGTTCGACGACAAGAACGACGCGTTCTACACCGGCCGGGGCGGGTTCTTCCCGATCAACGGCGAACTCAAGGGCAACAGCAACGGCGGCACCCGCAACTTCCACTTCACGTATGAGCTGGCCACCCAGTTCAGCTACCAGCAGGGCGCGGGTCACACCTTCACCTTCACCGGTGACGACGATGTGTGGGTCTTCATCGACGGCAAGCTCGTGATCGACCTGGGCGGCGTGCACGGCGCCGTGAGCCAGACCATCGAACTGGACCGTCTCAACTGGCTGGTCGACGGCCAGCAGTACGACCTGCGGTTCTTCTTCGCCGAGCGTCACCGCACGCAGAGCAACTTCCGCATGTCCACCACGCTGCAACTGCGCAACGTCGAGCGCCCCAGCGTGAGCAGCAAGTTCGACTAAGCACCTTGGCCAAGTAGTTCTGCAGGATCCTCGACACCCTTCCGCCCGCTCCTTTGGGCCAAAGGACTCGCACGCACCAGTGCTCTCTCTCGCAGTGCTCCACGCACGCATCCGCACTGGTGAAGTCCGTGCCCGAGGAGGAGAGACGCCCCGCCCGGAGCCAACGCTCCGGGCGGTGGTCTTTTTGCGACCTCACGAACGCTCCGGGCGCTTCGCCCCGTCGTTTGCCGGGCTTCGCGGCATAAGTAATCGCTTGCCTGAAAGTCTTCACGAAAAATTGCGGTGCAATCGCGGACAAATCTGGTATCTTCCGCGCATGGGGTGGAGGTTTCGGAGGATTCCATGCGCACCGCTCTCGTTCTTGTTCTCGCCGCAGGCCTGGCGTCCCTCGCCCAGGCCCAACTCGCCGTCACGACCACGTCGCCAGCCCTGAACGCCAACAACGTCAGTCGCGCGGCACCCATCGTCATCACCTTCGATCGCCCCGTCGACACCGCCACCTTCACCCCCGCCAACTTTCGCGTCTTCGGCAAGATCACCGGGCCCGTGCTGGGTTCCCAATCCTGGTCCAACGGCAATCGCACGCTGACGTTCCAACCCGGCGCCCCCTTCTTCGCCGCCGAGTCCATCATGGTCGTGATGTCTCGCAACCTCCGCGGCGCGGACAACGTCGCGCTGCGCAACGAGGGTTACTCCTTCATGTTCAACGCGGGCGTCGCGCCGAGCTTTCAGAAGTTCCAGTTCAAGCGACAGTTCTCTAACCGCGACCAGACCGGCGCGCAAACCCGCATCTATGGCGGCCTCGCCTGCGACCTCAACCGCGACGGCTTCACCGACCTGACGACCATCAACGAGGTTTCCAGCGACCTGCGCGTCTTCATGAACAACGGCGCGGGCGACTTTGGCCCCCTCGTCACGCCCTACACGCCCATTCCCGTCGAATCCAGCCCCAACGACGTCGCCGACTTTGATCAGGACGGCTTCATCGATGTCGTCGTCAGCAGCTATCAGACCTCGACCATCGCCGTCGCCTGGGGCAACGGCGACGGCACCTTCGACCAGCCGCTCGTCCTCAACGTCGGCTCCACGCCCCGCGGCTTTGGCATCATCGACGTCGACGGTGATGGCGACCTCGACATCACCGTCGCCAACGCCGGCTCCAACACCATCTCCATCTGGCGCAGCAATTCCAACCGCACGTTCACCGCCGCGGCCAACGTCAGCGTCTCTGGCGGTCCCTATGGCATGACCAACGCCGACATGAACCGCGACGGCATCATGGACTTGGTGGTCGGAACCGTGAACAGCCAGGAAGTCAAGGTGCTCCGCGGCAACGGCAACTCGACCTTCACGCAAATCGACTCCAGCCCGGCGGGTGGACAGAACTGGGTCGTCATGGCCGCAGACTTGAACGGCGACGGCAACGTCGACGTCTCCACCGCCAACAGCTTCAGCGCCAACGGCTCGATCCTCTTCGGCTCGGCGAGTGGCGCGGTAGGAAGCCCCGCCGTGATGCCTACGGGCGGCCACACCGTCAGCACCGACCTGGCCGACCTGGATGGTGACGGCGACCTCGACTGGGTGCTCAGCAGCTTCGGCGCCGGCGAGTGGTACGTGTATATCAACAACGGCGCGGGCGTGTTCGAAGAAGCCGCAGTCTTCCCCGCCCCCAACAACCCCAGCTGCGCCGTCCCCGCCGACTACGACAACGACGGCGACATCGACCTGCTGCTGACGGATGAGATCGCCGACGTCATCATCATGATGGAGAACACCTGCGAGATCGACTTCAACAACGACGGCTCGGTCTTCGATCCCCAGGACATCGACGCGTTCCTGAGCGTCTATAGCGAGGGCCCGTGCATCCCCGCCGGGGCGACGTGCGACAGCATCGACTTCAACAACGACAACAGCTTCTTCGACCCCGACGACATTGACGCGTTCCTGCGAGTCTTCTCCGAAGGCCCGTGCACCCGCTGAACATCCTGACACAACGTTCGTGGCACGGACCTGTCCTCAGGTCCGTGTTGTGCTTCTCGCCGCGCCTGTCGAACGCAGGCGTGCAAACCCCACCAAATGCCACAACCCCGCAGGCTCTCCCGCGGGGTTGCAAGTCGAGATGACACTACACCAACTGGACTTTTCTTGGAGGGCGTTACGGTGTGGGAGTTGTGGATTGGGCGGTTGCTGAGCGCCAGGGCGCATCAGTGAGTTGAACCTGTGTCAAGCGGCAGTTCAATCTCATAGGCTGCGGCGTCCAGCAACATCGATGTTGGAGGGCTGCTGAACCGTTTCTGGTCACGCAGACCGCAGTTCTCGCTTGCACATTAGAAGAGCTCTCCCAGCAGGCTCCGACGTGTAGAGGGAATGCGCTCGAAGTTCGTTGACCTCCCGCTCAATCGATGCTTCTCGCCCACTACTCCGTCGTCTTGCCGTCGAAGTGCTCGTTGTCGGCCTCGGCATCCTTCCGCGTATGGTGGACAATTGCGTCGCGATGATTCGGAGGCGAGTAGAGCGTGTAGAGCTTGAGAGGGGCACTGCCGGTATTGATGATGTTGTGGCGTGTCCCAGCCGGGACGAGCATCGCGAAGCCTGCGTGAATATCTGTCATTACGCCGTCGAGGATGGCCTCCCCCGTCCCCTCTTCCACGCGGAAGAACTGGTCGAGTTTGTGAACCTCCGCCCCGATCTCCTCCCTGGGCTTGAGCGTCATCAGGACGAGCTGGCAGTTTTGGGCGGTGTATAGCACCCGGCGGAAGTCGGTGTTCTCAGCGGCGAGCGCTTCGATGTTCTGCACAAAGCCCTTCATGTGTGCCTTTCCTTGAGACCTCTCGATGAGAGGCGAGCGGTGAGTACGAGAGCGGGGCGGCGGAGCGACGCCGGGGACACCGACGGCACCGGTTGAGATTCAGAAGCCGCGTGGGATGATGTTGAGCAGGACCAGTACGAGCAGGATCACGAGAATGAGCCCCAATCCCCCGCTGGGGACATATCCCCACTTGCGGCTGTAGCCCCACGTGGGTAGAGCACCGATGAGCAAAAGCACTAGGACGATGAGCAGGATGAGACCCATGAATTTCCTCTTCCAGATTGCTCGGCCCCGCGCCCCTCCACCGACTTCGGAGGCCAAGTGACATAATGAAAATAGCCGCACGAATCCCCGAGTCAGTAGAGTGTTCTTCCCTCATCGTGCGGAGGATGGCGGGCGGTACGAGTCGCTGACACGACGTACGACCGGCATCCGCGCGCTGGTTGACGGCCATCCTCGTGTTCCATCGCTCGTTCAGGAGCGCAGCAACTCGATCGCGTTCGTAAAGGTGGCGACTACCCGGTCGGTCCCGCAGGTGCGGATGCGCTCGCGGGCGCGATCGACATCGGGCGTGTTCCAGATGCCCACAATCAACTTCATATCACTGAAGCGGGACAGAATCCGTTTGCACACGAACCGCGCGTGACTAGTGGCCGTGGGCGGCATGGCGCACACGCAGACAGATCCGGGGGGCAGTTTGTCCATCTGATCCAGCATCTCGCTCGTCGATGTGGTGACCGCAAGCGCCCTCGCGGAGATGCCTTGGAACTCCAGAAGCTGGGCGAGCATCAGGGCGCTGATCTCATCCGCCTCATCGCGTGCCGGGATGCAGAGAACGGTGCGCGCCCGCGAGGACTCAAGCGGCGGTGCCGGTTGGACCAGCGGTGGATGTACCGTACCGCCACCCAAAGGACCGTCCGCAGCCGCGGACTGGCTGGATTGGGTCGCGGCTTCGGCTTTGGCCCTCACCACGGATTTGTGCCGGTCGCCCAACTCTTCGATCAGATCGCGCAGGCTCTGATAAATGAACTCAATGCGCCCTTCCTCGAGGCGTCCGGCGTGGCGGTCGTGCTCAGCCATCGCCAAGGCTGGCATCAGGGCACTCTCATACAGATCAATCAGCGGTTTGTCTTTGAGATGTTCCTGCGTGATCTGGAACGCCTCGTCGTAGTCCGTCGCAAGCAGACGCTCATAGAGCCTGACTTCCGTCGGCAGACTTGGTCTGTCACCTAGCAGTACGCTCACATACTCCAGGTGCGGCACGTACCGGCCCATGACCACCAGGCACACCGTCAGCGGCGTGGCCAGCATGAGGCCGACCGGACCCCACAACCAGCCCCAGAAAACAGCCGAAGCCACAACCGCCGTGGATGATACCCCGGTGCGCGAACCGTACAGCCAGGGTTCCACGACGTTGTTGCTGATCAGTTCCAAGACCACGAACAGACCAATCGTGATCAGGGGCCAGGTCCAGGAATCGAACTCCGCGAGGGACAACATGATCGGAATCGCAGCGCCGAGCCACGGTCCCACGTAGGGGATGAACCGCAACAGCGCTGCGAGCACGCCGAAGAGAATCGCGTTGGGCACGCCGATGATGGACAGGCCGATTCCCACACCCAGGCCGTAGGTGCCGTTCACAATCAGCAGCATGAGCAGGTAGCGACTGACGCGCGAGGCGCCTTCGTCCAGCGCCTGCATGGTGGCGGTGAGCTGCTCGGGGCCGATCAAGGCAATCAAGCGGTCGCGCAAGTCTTCGCGATGAAGGAGGATGAAGACCACAAACAAGAACACGATGCCCGCGCTGACCATGGGATTGGCCAGGGGCGCGAAGGTGCCCGTGATTGAATCCAGTGCATTGGTGGGCTTTCGGACAATTTCCACGGGCACCGGCTTTGACACGGGCGCGATGGACGGTTGGGTCGGTGAACTCGGCGAGAGGGGTAGTGCGCCTGGTTCCGGCGCGCCGGGCGGCGGGGTGTCAGCCTGCATCATCTCCTCGCCCATCTGCTTGAGAGTGTTGATCGCTCTGCCCGTCGCGCCACCTGATTGTGACTGCACTGAGCTGATCTTGTCGCGGATGTTGTCGCGGTAGCGTGGCAGATTCTCTGCCAGAGCCATGGTCTGAGTGAACATGACCCAGCCCAGAGCCACGATCACCAGCAGCGACAGGGTCGTGGCGACCAGCACCGAGAACACCCGACCCAGACCGAACTTAGCGAGGCGATTCACCAACGGCGCCAGAACGAAACTCAGGAGAATCGCAAGGGCGAGCGGGATCAACACCTCGCGGGCAAAGTGGAGGACCGCGAAGGTGATCACCAGCGTGACCAAGACCTCCAACCGCGGGCTGCTCCTTGGAGCACGGCGTGACGATACTGGTGTTCGTCGGGCAGCGGCTCGCGGGCGTTGTCTGCCGTCGGGGAACTCGGGCGAACCAATAGCCATGTGTTCGCTCCCATGCCGGCGCGGCGTTGCGCAGGCCACCAAGAACCAACGCCACCACAGATGCCACAGCTTCACCTGACGAGTCAGCAATACGCGAGCAGGGGGCCGCAATCCGTGCCATCAATCTCGTCAAGATAAATGCGAGCCAAAGGCTACGTTCATCTCTGACCCGACCCTCACAACCATGACCACTTCTACTTAGCTGCCGAACACGGCTGCCTGCACAAGTTCTTCGCTCTCGGCTGTGTCACAGGTCGCCAGCTTCGAGTCTGCCTGTGCGTTCGTCCAGCGATTTCAGTATTGTACGACCGCACACCACTCATCAAAGCACAACGCCCCCAGCCTTTCGTCAGGGGGCGTTTGAAGTCGGGGTGACAGTCCACCAATGGAGCTTTTCTTGGAGGGCGCTTGGGTGTGGCCAAACGAAGTACGGTGTCTGCTCTGTGATTGAGAGTGCATCGATCTCGCGCGGGGCCAAGAAGAGTTGAAGGAAGCAGATGCCTGTACGATGGCCGAATGAACCGCAGCGTCACCGTGCTCCATGAATCAGCCCAAGTCACCCAAGCCTGGATTGAGGCTTCACTCGGTCGGCCCGTGCGCTTGTTCACGAGGTCGACGCCGCCGGACAGCAACTGGGGCTCGCACGTCCGGCTCGAGGTCTTGCTCGCCGGAGAGGAAGCCCCGCTGCGGCTACACCTGAAGATTGGGTCTGTCACGACCTTTGGCCGCGCCGAGGTGGACTACTACACCCGAGCATTCATCGATCTGACCGACGCGCCACTCGTGCGATGCCATCATGCGGATGCGGATGAAACGCACTACAACATCTTGCTCACCGATCATTCTCAAACGCATCGCGACCAGAAAATCATCGAGCCGACTTTGGAGTATGGCCGAGCACTTGCCGAGGCAGCCGCGAAGCTCCACGCACATCGCTGGCCGCAGTCTCCGCCCGGACGCTCTGAAGCGGAGCGCATGGTCTCCAGCGCTCGTGCCGGGCAAGGTGCGCTCCTCGACGCCATGAAGGCGGGCTTCACGCCCGCAGAGCGCGCGACCGCAACTCGACTCATCGAACAGAATCCGCTTGCACGCAACGCGCGGCTTGCTGATCCCGAAGGCTTCACATGGATTCACGGCGACTTGAATCCAACCAACATCCTCGCACCCATCAACGGTGACGGACCGATCTACCTGATCGATCATCAGCCCTTCGCAAGTTCAGGTTCGCCGCCATGGCTCGGCATACGCGATCTGGCGTACGCCATAGTCGTCTGGTGGCCCATCGAGCTCCGCCGGCGGTGGGAGCGAGTTCTCGTCGAGCACTGGCATGCGGCGCTTGTCTCGCGCGGCGTCGAAGATTACTCGTTCGAGAAGGCGTGGCAGGACTGGCAGTTCTGTGGAGTTCAAGAGATCAACGTGCCTGCCGACTGGTGCTCCAATCCCGAAGACTCATCCAATATGCGAGGGTTGTGGGAGGCTCAACTGCGCCGAATTCTCGCGTTCGCCGAGGATCACGCTTGAGCGGCAGACGCCAGCGCAAACGCCCGCGAGAGACCTCGTGGGCGTTCGTACGTCATTCGCGGTGACAGCACACCACTAACTTTTCTTGAAGGGCGTTATGGTCTGAGCACCCTGCACGCCGCTTGCTGGCCTCGCAAGAGTCTGGATGAGCACCGTGCCCTTTCTGAACCGTACACTCCCCGCTCAATGCAACCGCCAGCCATCGGCCCATTCAAGATTGAACGCGAACTCGGTCGGGGTGGCATGGGTGAGGTGTATCTGGCTCGGGATACCCGCCTGGATCGGCAGGTCGCCATCAAGGCGCTGCCGGCGCACCTCGCGCAGGACGAGGATCGACTGGCGCGGTTTCAACGCGAAGCCAAGGTGCTTGCCTCGCTCAACCATCCCGGCATCGGTGCGATCTATGGGTTGGAAGAGGCGAATGGACATCAGTATCTGATCCTGGAATTTGTCCAGGGCGAGACGCTCGCTGATCGACTTGCCAAAGGCCCGATCTCGGTCGATGAGGCCCTCGCCCTGGCCAGACAGATCGCCGAGGCCCTCGAAGCCGCGCACGAGAAGGGCGTGGTCCACCGCGATCTCAAGCCCAGCAACGTGATGGTCACGCCCGACGGCGTCGCCAAGGTCTTGGACTTTGGTTTGGCTCGAACCGCCGATGGCGCTGCGACCACAACGCACCTGCCCGTCAACACCCAATCACCCACCGTCACGTCCCCGCTGCCCATGCACTCGCCCACGATCGCGGGCGTCATCATGGGCACCGCCGGCTACATGAGCCCCGAGCAGGCCCGCGGCAAGCCGGTCGACAAGCGATCCGACATCTTCTCCTTTGGGTGCGTGCTCTTCGAGATGCTGACCGGAGCGCAGCCCTTCCGCGGCGAGACCGTTGCAGACGCGATCGGCGCAACGCTGCACAAGGAGTCGGACCTCAGGCTGCTGCCCGCCGCGACTCCGCCCACCGTTCGCTTGTTGCTCGCACAGTGCCTCACCAAGGACAAGGCCGATCGCCTGCGGGATATCGGCGATGCTCGACTGACGCTTTCCCAGGCGATTCGTGATCCGCAGGGATCGGTCCTCGGACTCAGTGGCCCAACGGCGACGACACGCCATCGCGGACTCCGTCCGACGCTCGCCTGGATGCTCGCGGCGGCTGCCATCATCGGCGGCACGTTTCCGCTCTGGTCCGGCAGATTCAGAGACAGCACGCCCACAACCATGAAGCCCGTTGTGCGATTCACGATCGAGCCACCCGACGGCTACACACTGCCGCTGTTCGTCGGGTCCGGGACGGGAATGGCGATCAGCCCGACGAGCGATCGGATCGTGTTCACGGTGATCGCCAACAACAAGTCGTACTTGTGCGTACGTGAAGTGTCGAGCACTGTCCCGCGGGTGCTGGCGAACACCGAGGACAGCAGAAACCCGATGTTCTCGCCGGACGGACAATGGCTGGGCTTTACGTCCAAGGGCCGGTTGATGAAAATGCCCGCCGAGGGCGGCCCGGCGCTGACGATCTGCGACGTCACCAACTTTGTGTCCTTTGCCTGGCTCGATGACAACTCGATCGTCTTGGCAGCCTCTCAATCCGGCCTGTGGCGAGTGAGCGCCGACGGTGGCACTCCTGTGCAAATCGCCAAGGCCGGAGCAGACACCAAGCCGCCGGAAGGAGGAAAGCCGGTTCTCGCGTTCGATGTGCCGCTCGCCGTGCCCGGGGCGGACTACGTGCTCTGCACCTCATGGGATGGCCCGACGACGGAAAGTTTCAATCTGCTGGCGGTCTCGCTGAAGAATGGATCGTCACGCGTCGTGCTCCGGGCGGTGACGGAGCCTCGACTCATCGCGCCCGATCGCTTGCTGTTCACACGCGGCACGACCGTCATGACCGTCGGCTTCGATCCGGTTCGCGGCACCGTCGTCGGCGAGCCCAGGGTCGCTCTGGAGGGCGTTCGCACAGATCAATGGCAGGACTCGGCGTACCTCGCGGCTTCGCCCAGTGGCGGATTCGCATACGTACCCGGCGGACGTTTCGGTGCGGGTCTTCGGATGGTTCGCGTTGATGAGAAAGGTCAGGTGACACCTGTCCTCGATGCAACCGACGACTACAACGCGAGCCCGGTTCTCTCCCCCGACGGCCGCAAAGCGGTGTTCACGACACTCCGAAGCAAGATCGAAGTGTGGGTGCTCGATCTGGAGCGACAATCAAAGTCTCTGCTGACCTCGACGGGTGAGAATTACGGCCCGACGTGGTCCGTGGACGGCACTTCGATTTTGACTCACCTTGTCAATGCCGACGGAGCCGCTTCGCTTGTTCGCTGGCCAGTCAACGGTGGCGACGCGAAGAGCCTGCCTGGCACCGCAATGTCAGACAACTTCATCGTGCCGCTGCAGGAACTGCCCGACGCGTCTGGATTGCTGGTTGAAAGCCGCACAGGCGACATTGCAAGCAATTCCGACATCATGATGTACGACTACGCCAAGGCCTCGTTCATGCCGGTGCGCAATCGCTCTGTGAACGAAGGTGAAGCGCGCATCTCCCCGGATGGAAAGCTCATCGCCTATTCCTCCGACGAATCGGGACGGCCCGAGGTCTACCTCGGCCCATTTGGCGCAGACGGACCGAATATACAGGTCTCGTCGCGAGGCGGATTCCTGCCGCGATTCTCCCCCGATGGCAAGCGTCTGTTCTTCAGTGGTGGCGACGAAGCCATGATGGTCGCAACGATCGAATCGTCCGGGTCTGTCCTGAGCGTGAAGCCGCCAACGAAGATGTTCAGCGCAAACGATCTGAACTTGCGAGCGGCGTTCAGGGGCGGCTACGACGTCCTGCCCGATGAGCAGTTCTTGATGATCGAGAAGGCTCCTTGGGAGAAGCAGCCGCCCGTGATCCACGTCATCCTGAACTGGTCAGAGGAGCTAAAAAACGAGCGTGCAACGAAGTAAGTCACGATCTCGTGTGTCCAGGCTGATGGCCACTATGCTCGGCGCCCCGTCCCAAAAACACAGACGCCCGCGAGCATGGGCTCACGGGCGTTCACTGTGCGAGTCGGGGTGATAGTACACCAATAGAGCTTTTCTTGGAGGGCGTTCGGGTCTGGGCACCCAGCACACGCCGCTTGCAGGCGTCGGAAGACTCTGGATGGGCACCGTGACCCTTCTCACCCGTACACTGCCCTCCTCGTGCACCCAGCCACCATTGGTCCATTCCAGATCCAACGTGAACTCGGCCGCGGCGGCATGGGCGTGGTGTACCTCGCCACCGACACCAGGCTCGACCGGCAGGTCGCCATCAAGTCCCTGCCCGCCGACCTCGCGGCGGACCCCGATCGCCTTGCCCGCTTCCAGCGTGAGGCCAAACTCCTCGCCTCGCTCAACCATCCAAATGTCGGCGGCATTCACGGGCTTGAGCACGCCGGCGGCCACACGTATCTGGTCCTGGAGTACATCGAAGGTGAGACGCTCGCGGATCGCTTGGCCGCGGGACCGATCCCGGTCGCCGATGCGCTGACGCTAGCCAAGCAGATCGCCGAGGCCCTCGAAGCCGCCCACGAGAAAGGCATCATCCACCGCGATCTCAAGCCAGGCAACGTCATGGTCACTTCGGAGGGCGTCGTCAAAGTACTCGACTTTGGGCTCGCGCGCACCGCCGACGGCGCGCCCTCGACCACGCACCTGCCCGTCAACACCCAGTCACCCACCGTCACCTCGCCGATGCCCATGCACTCGCCCACGATCCCTGGCGTCATCATGGGCACGGCGGGCTACATGAGCCCCGAACAGGCCCGCGGCAAGCCCGTCGACAAACGCTCAGACATTTTCTCCTTCGGCTGCGTGCTGTATGAGATGCTCACCAGCTCGCAGCCCTTCAGCGGCGAGACCGTTGCAGACGCGATCGGCGCGACGCTGCACAAAGAGTCGGACCTCAATCTGCTCCCGCCCCGCACGCCACGGCGCGTGCGCGAGCTGCTGGCCAACTGCCTCGCGAAGGACCGGCGCAACCGCCTGCACGATATCGGGGACGCTCGGCTGGAGCTCGAACGGGCAATCGCCGGAAAGGAATCGGACATAATCGAGCCGGGGCCAAGGCAGGCGCGCAGGCTGATGCCGACACTGCTGATTGGTCTGATCGGTGGATTGGCGATGCTCGCGTTGGGTGCCGGGCTCTGGCGTGCACTCGGACCGCGACCCAACACGACCACAGATCCACAGTGCGTGGCCATCAACATGCCGCCCGAACTCGTCGTTTCGGGTGGGAATCTCACAGACGACGGCCGCACACTTCTGATCATTGGGCGGCCCAGAAAGTCCGGCCCGGAGGGTCAACCCGCGACCCGGCTCTTCGTTCGCCCGCTGGATCGATACGAGTTTGAGCCGCTCGCCGGAACTGAAGGCGTTCTATGGGGGACCGAAACCAGAGACGGACGGAGCCTCCTCTTCGTAACGAACTCCACGCAGTCGTCTGGAGGTATGCAACTCCGCATCGTGCCAATCGACGGCTCGGCGCCTGCAACGACCGTTGCCGAACTGCCAACGAACGCGCCGGCATTTGCGCAACTCGCGAACGGTGATATCCTGCTGTCGGACGGTTTGACTTCGTTCTCGCGACTTTCGAAGACCGGCACTCGATCGGCATCGGTGCCCATGGATGCGGGGCGTCCCAACGTCGCAGTCATCACGCTCTCAGGCAATGAACTGCCGGACGGGCGGCATCTCCTGGTAAATGTGGTGACCTACGGATCGCGAGGGTATCTCACGAGTTTGGGTGCGCTGGAGATTGCGTCGGGGCGTGTGAAAGTCCTGGTCGAAGATGCCGGGTCCAACATCTATCTCCCCTCCGGGCACATCGTCTTCTCGCGTGCCGACGCCATTCTCGCGGCGCCGTTTGACCCGGTCGCCGTGGAGTTGCGGCATCCGCCGGTGGCGGTCTGGGGCGGGCTCTCGTCGGACATGCCCATCAATCCTGGGGGCTTTCGCCTCACCGACTCGGGCACGCTGATGTACAAGCCCCCGCCGCCCGGCGGATGGAACTATGGCATGAGCATCCTGAGCGCGGACGGGAAACTGGAGCCGTGGCTTGGCGAGCTCAAGTGGTTGATCGCCATGTGGCCTTCGCCCGACGGTCGGCGCGTGTTGATGACGACGGCCAACGCCCGCAACCTCTTCTCGCTCCAGGTCTCGCCCGTCGATCAGCCGGATCTGCTCAAGCTGACCGCCGAGCCGAACGCGGATTGCGATGGCCCGACCTGGTCCCCCGATGGCAAGCAGATCGCCTATGCGCGGGTCGGGAAGGACGACGCCGACGGCATCTACGTCATGAGCGCCGAGTCGGGAACGCCGCGCCGGGTCTTCAAGTCCGCCCAATCGGATCAGTTCTTCTTTCCCAGTGCGTGGCTCCCAGGCAACGCCGGGCTGCTGATCACACACCTAGAGATGGGCGGTGCCAAGCCGAAGATCATGCGTCTGCCGCTGGGTGACAAAGAGGCAACCGCCGCTGATCTTATTCCGTTTCTTCCCTCGGAGGCCAATCGCTTCTACGCCGTGCTCTCGAGCACCGGGCGCGTGCTCGCGTTCATGAGTGATGAGTCCGGCAAGAATCAGGTCTGGATTGCGGAACTACGACCGAACGGAGAGACCGGCAGGCCGATCATGATGAAGACTCTCGGGATGCGGGATGCCGGAGGTCGGGGCTATGCATGGGGACCCGATGGAAAGTCTCTATACGTGATCGATGAGCGGGACCGGCTTCAGAAGATCACGGTGACGCTTGAGCCCCAACTGGCGATCTCCGCGCCGGTCGAGGTCGCGGACTTTGGGAAGCTGCGCATCCAGAGCTTCGCACCGATCGCCGGCGACCGGTTTCTGGTGAACTTCAAGCCTGAGATCACCAACGACATCACTTCACTCAACGTCGTGTTCAACTGGACCGAGATTCTGAATAGAAAAGTGCCGGTGACCAAGTAGATGGCGAACGCGTACGTCTCCCACCATCAACTCGACCGTGTGAGCGGAACATCGCACGCAGTGCATTGCTCGTCCTGGCCTATTCCCCATACGCGTGCGTGACCTGAGCAATCTCAGCATGCCTGCTCCGCCGCGCAGAACCGGTCGCACGCGGCCAGATTGCCCCGCCGAGATCGCAAGAGTTAACTTCTACCAACAGGCAGCCCCAAATCGCTCGTTTTTCTGAGGTTCCTTGAGAGCGCTTGAACTCTCGCAAGTCCCATTCCCACAACGAAAAAGCCCTTCGATGTGCTCATCGAAGGGCTTCACTCTAAAACAAGTCGGGGTGAAAGGATTTGAACCTTCGACCTCCTGACCCCCAGTCAGGCGCGCTAAACCAAGCTGCGCTACACCCCGCGGTGTATCCCAGCCGTTTCCGGCCAGGTCATCATTCTAGGCGCGCTCCCCGCCCACCGTCCCCGCGCGCCGCCCCTCACCCTGCTGTCTCAACCCGCCCTTGCCCACGTTTGCGCAACTCAACTCCCTGCCCACAAAGCCGATACAATCTCCAACGCGCGGCAACGCGGTCGCGTGCCGGGCCTTTGGGCCCGTCATGAGGAAAGTCCGAGCACGATTGGGCATGGTGGTGGCTAACCGCCACCCGGGGCGTGGGCGGGTGGCGACACCTTCCACTCACCCCGAGGGACAGTGGCACAGAAAACACACCGCCGATGGCCGGCTGCCAGCGATGGCTTCCGGCTCAGGCAAGGGTGAAAAGGTGGAGTAAGAGCCCACCGCTCGCGAGGTGACTCGCGGGGCATGCCAAACCCCACCACGTGCAAGGCCATGCAGCGTCGCTGGTCTCGCGAAAGCGAGCCCAACGGACGGCCCGTCCGCCGTCGACGCGGGTAGGCTGCTGGAGGTCGCGAGCAATCGCGGCCCAAGAGAAATGGCCGCGGCGGGCGCGTCGCAAGACACGCTCGAACAGAACTCGGCTTACACGCCGCGCGAGTGCGACGCGGGGCCTTGGGAAACCAGGGCCCCGCGGCCGTTTTGGGCGAGGCAGCAAGCCGTGCAGCAACGCTGCTCGCACCACCTCCACCGGGCAGCCATCATCCGCTGCGGCCAGCCACATCGCCATCTCACATGCTCACGTCACACCAGCGTTTCACCCAGCCTTCTGCCGGGTTGCGGGGGGCCACCACCGACATTCCACACGAAGACATCACTTTTCCCCCCTGAAGGGTCTTGACAAACAGACAGAATTCTGGCATATTGGCCGCCGCATCAGGCGGTATGTGTTTCACCAATCCCGGGCGTCTGTCGCCCCGGGGCCGCCCGTGCATCGTGGAGACGCCCCATCCGTCGCCCCTCATCCGCGACACCGGGCACAGCATCGCGAACCCATCGCGCTCAGGAGTGCAGCATGAACTTCCAAAGTTGGAATAACTCGGCGATCGTCTGCGCAAGCTTGTTCTTCCTCGCCGGCACCGTCCACGCCGCGGGCACCAATGGCCAGGGTGCCAAGCCCAACCAAGCCGGCGCCCCCGCCGCCGAGATCGACACCTTCTCTCCCGACGCCGGCACCTGGAAGGCCCAGTGGCGCGCCAACCGCGATGCCGCCCTCGATGCCAACCGCGCCTTGCCCTACGACCCCTACAGCCTCATCGTGAAGTTCACGGACAAGGCCGACCCCAACGACCAGCAAACCCTCATCAAGCTCGTCGGCGGCGAAGTCATCCAGTCCTGGCCCGGTTTCCTCCCAGGCACCTTCCACATCACAACCGACCTCCCCGTTCCGGAAGCCATCAAGATGATGATCGACCTGGGCTCCGAAATGGGTGCCGTCGAATACGCCGAGCCCGACCACTTCTACAACCTCGGCGCAACCCCCAACGACTCCTTCTATTCCCTCCTCTGGGGCCTCAACAACACCGGCCAGACCGTCAACGGCGATCCGGGCGTCGCCAACAACGACATTGACGCCAACCTCGCCTGGGACCTCACGACCGGCAGCAGTTCCGTCGTCGTGGGCATGGCCGACTCCGGCATCCGCAGCACCCACGAAGACCTGGCCGCCAACCGCTGGACCAACCCGGGCGAAGTCGCTGGCGACCGCATCGACAACGACGGCAACGGCCGCGTCGATGACACCTGGGGCTGGGACTTCTGGAACAACGACAACAACCCCACCGACGACAACGGCCACGGCACCCACACCGCCGGCACTGTCGGCGCCGTCGGCAACAACGGCCGGGGCGTCACGGGCGTCGCCTGGACCGTTCGCCTCGCCGGCCTCAAGATCGGCAGCCGCAGCGGCAGCGTCTCCGCCACCGCCGCCGCCAGCGCCATCGACTACTGCCGCATCAAGGGCATCAAGCTCAGCAACCACAGCTGGGGCGGCGGCGCGTTCAACACCACCCTCAGCAACGCCATCTCCGCAGCCCGCACCGCAGGCCACCTGATCATCGCCGCCTCCGGCAACGGCGGCGCGGACGGCATCGGCGACAACAACGACAGCGTCCCGCAATACCCCGCCAACTACAACTTCGACAACGTCATCAGCGTCATGGCCATCGACAACAACGGCGCCCGCGCCGGCTTTGCCAACTTCGGCGCAACCACCGTCGACCTCGCCGCCCCGGGCGTCATGGTCGCCAGCTGCTACAACAGCAGCAACACCAGCTACGTCTACCTCGACGGCACCAGCATGGCCACGCCCCACGTCACAGGCGTCGCCGCCCTCGTCTGGAGCCGCTACCCCTCCTGGACCTACTTGGACGTCCGCAACCGCCTTCTGTCCACCACCCGCGCCAACGCTGCCCTCTCCGGCCGCTGCGTCTCGGGCGGCGTCGTCAACGCCAACAACGCCGTGCAGTAAACCAACATCCAAGCTACTTCACCCAGCGGGCTCCGAAAGGGGCCCGCTGTCATTTCGCAACCGAATCACGTTCCCTTCCCTACGCCGGGCCTGAGGCCCTGCGAAGGCCCGGGTTTCGTCGGCACCCGAAAACTCCGCCACACGATCATCCCCACTCCAATCAGCAACAACGCATCCGCCACATTGCTGACATAAGGCCACACCTCGCGCCCGCTCCATGGCGTCGAAATCCCAAACGGATACACCACCCCCGGCAGCGGATGAATGAAGTCTCGCACGCACGCATACAGCAGCCGGTCATACAAGTTTCCCAGCCCGCCCCCCAGAATCAGCCCGATCGCCACGTGCATCGCCCAGTCGCCGCGCCGCGTCCACCGCGCAAACGCATGCGCTCCCACAGCGATTGCAATCGCCGTAAACGTTACAAAGAACCACCGCTTCCCAGCCCCAATCCCAAACACCGCCCCAGGATTCAGCACCAGCGTGAAGTCCAAAACGCTCGGCACAATCTCCCGCGGCGCATGCGCCGGTATCAACTGCCCAAGCCGAGGCGTCACCTCCAACACCCGCTCCCGCACCACCTTCACCGGCGCCCCTGCAATCCATGCAAACGCCCAGTACTTCGTGACCAGATCAGCCACGATTGACAACCCGATCGTCACCAAAAACACCACCCAAGCCCGCGGCGAAGCAATCGCCAGCGGCTGCGAATCCGGTTGCGTCGACAAATGCGGCATCCCCCACCTTAGCCAACCTCTCCCCCTGCCCCCCCGGCCCCCGCCTCCCTCGATGCCCCGATGCCAACTTGCCCCATGCCTTCCTCTTCTTCCCCCCTCCGCGCCCTCCGTGGTGAAATCTGCACCGATGGACCACCGGCGCGCGCAACTTTCGAGTCATACCCGCCTTCCCCCCTTGCACTTTTCTTTTCCGATGTCATACTACCAACGCCGACGAGCCCCACAGCTCACGGCGTGTCAACCGTGCGGTTTCCTGACCGCGCGATGTGGCAAGGGTGCGGAACTCAAAGGCGATCGCTTCGCCCCGAGATACTCCATCCCGACCCACGCTCGCGCGCAGGCGGCCCCGCACGCACGCCACGCCAAAGAGCCCAAGGTCCGTCAGTACGGTCGAGCACGGCGCTCTCAGGCGCGAACAGGCGATACCACCGGGCGGGAACGAAAGAAGCCGCCCGGCAAACTGCTTCACCGCAGGCCGCCCAACCCTGAAAGCGCGGAGGATCATCCACACAGCCACGCCTCGCGACGTGACCCAAAGTCACCCGCGAGACCAACCGTGCGAATGCCGCCTCCACCCGGCGTGAACCCAATCGCAGCCAGGTCAACCCCGCCCGTCAGGCCAGCCCGGAGCCAGGAAAGAGCTGAAAGGAGCAATCCCTCCAGCCCGCGCCGCCTATCTGCGCTGCCCCTGAAAACTATCCCATTCCACGCCACGCAAGTCGGCCCACAAAGCCAACTTCGATGCTTGCCTACGCCAGCGCGTTGCCGCTCACTATCTTGCAAACGATTGAATTCTTCACTCGGGTATCGCGAATGCATGTTCCGCTGGGCAGACTTGATCAAGAGCATTGCGAGCTTTTCTCATCGAAGGCTTGCGTTGTTTTTGTTTGCTGGTATGCTGTGAGATATGGAGCAATCGGGAATGCTCATCGCGATTTGTGTGTCCCTTGCCGCAGCGTTCGCCCACGCGAACACAGACGAAGCGAAGATTCGCGCTTCGCTGATGGCGCAATCCAAAGCTGCAATGGAAGGCGGCATCCCGTCATGCATCGATGTCACGCTCGAACGCGAGACGTTTCCGCGCATGTCCAACGCGGAACTGAATGAACGCTGGCAACAAGCTCAGGACAAGCCCGACCATCCCGATGGAACGTGGCTTCGCCAAGAGTTGGCGATGCGAATGGCCCCGCTGCGATGGAGCCTTCGCTTCCTGTACGAGTCGCCCGATTCAGCGAGAATCGCGTGGGACGTGCCAGCTCCGGGCATGAAAGCGTTCGGCGAACGGCTCGTCAGAATGACCGACATGGAGGCTGCCGCGACCGTCAAACTCATGAAGAGTGATGCAGGCTTGCTTCATGGAGTTGTCTGGCAGGGGAACGATCTGTCCCTTGCATTGATGCCCGAGGGTGCGCAATCGGACTCGAATCCGCGTCACTCAATCGAGTCCGCAGTTGAACTTGTCCGTTCGTTGATGTACTCTGGCGTGGAGGGCCACTCACCCGCTGCCTTCAGCGACGCTCGCATAGTCTCTGGTACGGATGGAGTCTTTGAGATGACGCTCGGGGAGTATGGATACATTGGCTTTGCGCAGCCATATCGGCGCATTGCGGGAAAGTATGACGACAACCTGAGTCGTACCGTGATCTCCGATGTGTACTTTTACGAAACAGCAGAAGCCCAGTCCAAGAACGAGCCTGTTGCACGAATTCAGCTCAGCGAATGGCAGCAGATCGATGGAACAGATGAGTACATCGCTCGCCGTAACACAGAATTTAGCAAGCAGCGAAGGTACGAGCGATCTGTCGATGCAATGCGACCAGTGAGCGAAGTACGACTCATCTCCGTGGGCATCGTCGATTGCGAGAAGGTGCGAAAGTCCGCCGCCGTGCCTGAAGTGGTTGAAACGAATGACGGCTTCCAGGTGTTCGATCCCGTTCGTTCTGGCTGGAAAGTGAGGTCGGTGCGAGACGTCGTAGCGGGACGTTTGTATTCGACCGATGCTCCGGGTCTTGTCTCGGAGCGCGACCTGACAAAGCGGTCGCTAGTGCGACGAGAGGTCAATCCTGGCGTTGCGATCGAAGTTGCAACGTCCGAATCTGCGACTCGATGGCCCGTATGGATCGTTCCCGCCTGTCTGGTGGCAGGCGTCGTAAGTGCCGGATTTCTATACCGGCGGTTCAAGGTGTCCTAGTTTGGCATAAGGAGATGTTCGATGTCCATGCAACGAGCTATTGGGGTAGCGGTGTTGGCGCTGGTCGGAACAACCCAAGGCCAGAACAATTCTCCGTTCGTATGTTGGCAGGACATCCCCGGTCTACCGCTTGTGTGTGGGTCGCCTGCGGGCGAGCCGCCATTCTGCCGCGTTACTCGTATCCTGACTGGTTGGGACGATTGTCCCCAAGCGCAAGAATGGGTTGATGGTGTGCGCGGTGCGACCGCGTACATGATGCCGTGTAACTTCAACGTCTGGTGGCCGGCTCCTGGGTCAGGTGCTTGCACGGACGGTCCATACTTCATTGCGTTGCCCCCCGCTGGATTGTGTCGTGACACTGCCGGGTTCCCTGACTGCTGGGAGTATTGATGTACGCTCCAGCGAAGTCCCATCCGCGTGCGTTCACTCTGGTCGAATTGCTCGTGTGCATCGCGGTCATCGCCGTGTTGGTAGGCTTGGCCTTCGCGGGCCTGCGCGCCACTCGCTCGACGAGTCGTCTCGCTATCTCGCTCAACGAACTGCGTCAGCACGCCACGGTCTTCACTTCCTACGCGAGCGACTACGACGACATCGCGCCCTACTTCACGACGCCCGGCACGCAAACCCGCATCGAGTGTTGCGGCGGATCGGTCGTCCAGCACGTGCTGTACTTCAAAGCACATCAATCATGGAACATCGCGCTGCTGAGTTGGTACCCAAGTCTCGACTATCGAGACGACGTCTTTTTCGCTCACGATCCGCAGCCGCGCGATCATCGCATCTTCACCCAGTACTGGTATGCCTCATCGTTTCTGGCAAGCGCTGACTTCTGGAACCCATCGCGCCGCACCGGCCCTGAACAATGGGGCCCGCAACGTCTGTCGCAAGTCGCAAATCCGTCCTACAAAGGCCTGTTTCTCGCGTTCGATGGACTTGACAACAAGATCGGAGTCAACGCTGCTCGCGTCGGCTTTGTGGATGGTTCGGCCCAACGCAAGAAGATCGCTGAACTGCGCCCAGGCTATCCGGGTGGTGCTGATCCTTGGTCGCTAACCGATGGTCTGAGCAGCGGCTTGCCAGTTATGCACACGGTGGACGGCGTTCGTGGTACGGATGTGGTTGGCCGCTAGTCGCAGGTGGCAGCGTGTTGATTGTCGAGGGTTACCTTGGCTGGTTCGGTAATCCATCGGGTATCGTTCTCCTCAAAACTTCCTCATCGACATCCGCTCCAACTCCCGCGCCGCCTCCATCGAATGCCGGGCCCAGGGCAGTTCTCGCAGCCGCTCGATCTTGATCGGCTTGAGGCTCAGTTCGCAGATCCCGTACGTCCCCTCTTCGATCCGCTTGAGCGCATCGTCGATCTCGCGCAGCAGCTTGCGATCCGCCGCAGCCAGATTCAAAGAAAGCGACTGGTCATACGCCTCGCTGCCCTGCTCGGCAAGGTGGCTGGGCATGTTCGAAAGGCTGCCGCTGCCCGCGCGCAGCGCTTCGTTTTCCATCCCGGTGATATCGCCAACCAACTGCTGACGCTTCTTGAGCAGGAGCTGCTTGAACTCTTCAAGTTGTTCCGCCGACAGGTTCGTCTTCACGACCGGCTGCGGCTCGGTGGGGTGGCCATCAACCACATGCGACCCCAGCGGCTTCACATGCGCCGCCTTGGGCCCGCTGGGAATCAGCGGCTTGCGCACCGCGCCGGCGTCGAGCAAGCGCCCGATGCCAGGCGGCATGACCGGCGTCACCGGCGGCTTCATCTTCTTGGGCGGAGCCTTCACATCCGTCTTGCCCAGCGGCACCACGGCCTTCTTGGGCTCGGGCTTGCCCGGAACGACCTTGGTCTCGGCCTTCGCGGGCGGCTTGGCCCCGGGCTTGACGATCGCCTTGGGATCAACCTTCGCCAGCGGGGGCTTGATTGGCGCCTTCGCCGCGGTCTTGGGATCCACCTTCGCGACCGGCTTCACAGGCGGCTTCGCGGCGGGGGCCGGCTTCTTGGCTTCCACCTTCGCGACGGGCTTGGCAACCGGCTTGGCCGGGGCCTTCGCAACCGGCTTGGCGGCGGGCTTGGGCGCGGGCTTCTTGGCCGGGGGCTTGGCGGGCGCGGGCTTGGCCTTCACAGTTGGCTTCGCGGCGGGCTTGGGCTTGGCGGGTTTCTTGGCCACGTGATCCTCGCGAGAACGAAGTGAACCGTTGCGACGGGGGTCAAACCCCCCGAACCAAATGCCAACCCCTTGGGCGGCAAAAGGTTGCAAGGTTATGGGGGTGGGGGGCGAGAATCAATGGGAAAAAGTGAAGGGGGAAGGGGGGAGCGAACGAGCGAGGGAAGGCGGGAAAGGACGTGAGGTAGCCGACAACGCAACCAAGGTCTCCCCTCTCCCTACACCCACCCCTCCTCAAACCGCATTCCCGCGGGCATCACCGCCGCGTCGCTCTTTTCGAGCATGCTTGCGACCGGGTATGCGCAGTAGTCGGTGCTGAAGCTGCCCGCCGGGCGGTGGTTGCCCGAGAGGCCCAGGCCGCCGAAGGGGAGTTTGCTGCTGGCGCCGGCGGTGCCGGTGTTGATATTGAGGCAGCCGGCCCGGCATTCGTGGAGGAAGCGGTCGATCGCGGTGGGGTCTTTGGTAAAGATGCTCGCGGCGAGGCCGAAGCGGGTGGCGTTGGCTTGGTCGAGAGCGTGGTCGAGGTCCTTGGCGATGCTGATGCGGGCGAGGGGGCCGAAGACTTCGATGTCCGCGCCGGCGGAAACGCGGAAGTCGTCGCTGGTGTTGAAGGAGTCGACTTGGATGACGCCTGGAGTGAGGTACCAGCCTGCGGTGCTCGACTGCGCTGATGGCGGCGAGAACTCCGTGCACGGCACGAGGACGCGCGAGTTGCCGGGCGCGTTCGCGATTTCGCGCTGCGCGAGCAGCACCATGTCTCGCGCCTGCTTGCTGTTGAGCGGACCCATGAAGACCGGACTCCCCCCGCTGGAATCAGGCGGGCCGATGAGCAGCGAGCTCGCGGCTTTGCAGAAGGCCTGGATGAAGCGCGGCGCGACGGATTCGTGCACGATGATGCGGCGCGTGCAGGTGCAGCGTTGGCCGGTGCCGATGAACGCGCTGCGGCAGCATTCGATGACGGCTTGGCGCAGGTCGCAATCGCCCATCACGATCGCGGCGTTGTTGCCGCCCATTTCGAGGGCGAGAATGCGGCCGGGCGTGTCGAGACTGGCTTCCATGATCGCGCGGCCGACGGGCCAGGAGCCGGTGAAGAGGACGCCGTCGATGTCAGTTGCTTTGTGGACGAGCGACTTGGCGACGGTTGCGCCGCCTTGGACGAGGTTGATCACGCCCGCGCCGTTATTGGGAATGTTGCACTCGCGCAGGGCTTGATCGAAGAGTTGCACGAGAGCCTGACCGCAGGCGGGGGCTTTGTCGCTGGGCTTGAAGACGATGGTGTTGCCCATGGCCAGCGCGGGGACGATGTGGCCGTTGGGCAGGTGCATCGGGAAGTTGAACGGGCCGATCACGGCGAGCACGCCATGCGGGCGGAAGTCGCAGCGGCCGGTGCGGGTGGCGGTCAAGGGCAATTCGAAGGGCGTGACGCGGGCGAGGCCGCCTTCCTTGGCGGTGTCGAGGGTGATGTCGACCTTGCTGGCGAGCAAACCGGCCTCGGCCTTGGCGTCCCAGAGGACTTTGCCGACTTCGTCGCAGAGCAAGCGGGCGAGCGTGTCTTCGTGCTGCTTGGCGAGTTGCTGGAAGCGACGCAGAACTTTCGCGCGGCCTTCGAGGCCCAGACGCGACCACATGGGCAGGGCTTCGCGCGCCGCGGCGACGGCACGTTGCGCGGCGGCGGCGTCCTCGCAGCCGTCCCAGATCGCGCGGGCGGGATCGGCGGGGCTGTGCGAACGGAGCGGCGCGCCGCCATTCGTGATCGGTTCCCAGACGCCGGCGATGAGGTTGGAAGGGGGCTTGATCATGGGCGGGGCATTGTGTGGGGGCAGCGTGGCTCGCGTGAGCGCTTCTACGCTGTTTGGTCGTCGAATTTCACCGCGGAGGTCGCGAAGAGCGCGGAGAAGAAAGACTGGCCGCGGCAACTCATCTCTCTTTTCTCTTCTCTCGCCTCTCGTTGCTCTCCGTATCTTCTCCGTGGCTCCCCGTGGCCCTCCGTGGTGTACCTGTCTTGAAGGAGCAACTGTGGACGGCCTTTCCGCCTTGGCGTGTTACGAACTCTGCGTGCAATCGCCGCGACACGTCGTTTCGTTTCTGTGCGCGGTTCATGGAAACGAGCCCAGGGTGCTGCGAGAGGACTTTTGCGGTACGGGCGCGGTGGCAAGGCGATGGATCGATGAAGGTGCGCGACGGGGCGAAGTGTGGCAGGCGACGGGTGTGGACTTGGATGCCGCGTGCATCGATCATGCGAGGCTGGGAACGCCTGCGGAGCACGCCGAGCGGCTGCGGTGGGTGAAGAGCGATTGTCTTCGCGGCGGCGCGGCAGCGAAGGACGAAGGATGCGACGTGATCTTCGTGGGCAACTTCTCGATCGGCTACGCGCATGAGCGGGCGGATCTGGTTGCGTACTTGCGGGCGTGTCATCGCCGGCTGGCGCTGGGTAACGCTGGGTTTGGCGGCGGGGTGCTGGTGTTTGATCTGTACGGCGGGCCCAACGCGTTCGCGCTGGGGACGCTGGAGCGCACGCATCCGGGGCGGGGCAAGGAAGTCATCAAGTATGTGTGGCGGCACGAAGAGGCCGATCCGCGCTCGGGGCTGGTCACCAACAGCATCTCGCTGCGGGTGTTGATTGATGGCGATGTGGTGCAGGAGATGCCTCGCGCGTTTGTCTATCGCTGGCGGCTGTGGAGTCTGCCCGAGCTTGGCGATGCGCTGCGCGAGTCGGGGTTTGCGGGCTTTGAGGTGTACACGGACATCAACGTCGCGCCCGGGCAGGCGGCGCGGGCGGTGGAGGGGCCCGATGCGCTGCGCGGGGATTGGGTGGCGTGTGTCGTGGCGAGGGAGAAGTAGAAGAAGGCTCGCAGGCACAAACTGAGAATTCAGCGAACGACCATCACTTCGTCGATGGGCTTGCGGGTGATGTTGGGCACGGTGCAGTCGTCGGCGGGGTAGCCCACGGGGATCAGCAGGAAGGGTCGTTCGTGCTCGGGGCGCGATAGGACTTTGGAGAGAAAGCCCATCGGGCTTGGTGTGTGGGTGAGCGTCGCGAGCCCGGCGTGCTGGCACGCGGCGAGGAAGAGGCCCGTGGCGATGCCGACGGACTCGTCGGTGTAGTAGACCTTGCCCTGCGTGCCGTCCGCGCGCGGATCGGTCTTCATGAGTTTGAAGACCACCACGAGCCACGGGGCGATGTCGAGGAACGGCTTGGCGTCGTCGGTGCCCAGGGGCGCGAGGTCGGCGAGCCAGTCAGGCGTGGCGCGGCGCTGATAGAACTCGCGTTCCTCGGCCTCGGCGGCCTCGCGAATGGCGTGCTTGAGGGCGGGATCGCGGACGCAGACGAACCGCCAGGGCTGCTTGTTCGCGCCGCTGGGCGCGGTGCTCGCGGCGGCGACGCACCAGCGGAGGGTTTCTTCGCTCACGGGGCGCGGGCTAAACATGCGGACGGAGCGACGTTGGCGCATGATGTCGTGGAACGCGCGGGCGGCGGCTTCGGGCGGCTGCGCGGGGGAGTATGGCTGATGAGCGATGTGCGGGAAGGGTGTGGCCATGGGACAGCGTACCGGCGGGGAGGGGCGTGGTCGCGAATGGGTTGCGAATTGGCCTCAGCGGTTTCGCGGCCTGGTGTAACGGGCGATTGCGACGGCGAGCGCGGCGCGGGCCACGGTGCTGGCGACGAAGACCCAGGCGAAAGCGGCGCGGTCGTTGCCGAGATTGCCCAGGACGCCGCCGCCAGCCCAGCTGCCCAGCGTGCCTGAGAGCCAGTTGAGCAGGCCGAACTTGGCGAGCATGCTGGTGCGTTCGCGTTCGTCGAAGACTTCGAGAGTGGAGAGCCAGACGGCAAGCTCCCAACAGGCGAGGGCCATGCCGGCGAGGAGCTGGGCGACGGCGATCCAGACCAGGTCGGTGGAGAGGGCCCACAGCGCGGGGATGGGGACCATCAGCACCGCGCCGATGAGCAGCAGGCGTTTGTGGCCGTGGTTGCGGGCGATCTCGCCAGCCCACGTCACGGTCAGGGCGCGGCCCAGCATCCAGATGACGATGAGGCCGGCCCACTCGAGGAACGTGGCCTGGCCCTGCTCGCGCACGTACGCATGGAAGTAGGGCGAGCCGATCATCGCGGCGAACTGGAACGCGCACAGGAACGCGATGAGCGAGCGGCCCTTGCCGGTGCGGACGCGATCGACCATTTCGCGGGGCGACATCGCGTGCATCGCGTGGCTGGCGCCGAAGGGTTCCTTGTGGCGGCCTAGATAGATCGCGGAGACGGCGCGGGCGATCGCGGCGAGGCTGAAGAGCAGGCCAAATGCGGGGAGCGTGGGCTTATCGAGCCAGTGCTGGGGAAGCGTGATGGATGCGGCGGCGAGGGCCTTGGGCATGAACTCCAGCACGCACGCGCCGATGACGACGCCGGCGATGCTGCCGGCCTGGAGCATGCGGTTGCGACGCGCAAGGAAGCGGGCGCGAAGGTGCGTGGGGACCAGCACACTCATCATCGAGAGCCATGGGGGCCCGCCGATCGCGGCTCCGGCGTGGTAGATCGTGATCAGCACGAAGACCAGCCACAGCGGACCAAAGCCAGTGAAGGCGATGATCGCGAGGGGCACGCAGATCGCGGCCTGAAGCCACGCGGTGACTGTGACGACGCTGCGGTAGGACCCCGCGCGGGCGACCAGCCACGGGGCGGCAAGCTGCAGCACCGCGGCGAGAAACAGCGGGAACGTCAGGACGAGGCCGGAGGCGACAACGTCTGCGAAGAGCGCGAGGATGAAGAGGGGGAAGAACGTCTCGGCCAGGCCGACCATCACCATGTATGCGCTGCCGTCGGTGACGGAGCAGCGGAGGTTGTGGCGGAGGTGGCGAGCGGCGTCGCGGGCGATGGCGTCGGGTTGAGAGAGTGACTCGCCCACGGGGGCGAGCGTAGTGGGGCGGAGAAAGGCAGAAGCACCACGGAGGGCCACGGGGAGGGAACGGGGAGAGAAGAGAGAAGAGAAAGGAGAGCAGAGAAAAGAGTGGTCGCGGATTTGCGCGGATTGGCGCGGATAGAACCAGAGTCCTTGTCTTCATCCGCGTCAATCCGCGCCAATCCGCGGCCACTCGTTCCTCTCTGTGCAATCTCCGTGGCTCCCCGTGGCCCTCCGTGGTGATACTCCGCACGCCATGTGCAAAGAAAAACAACCCCGACGCGGGTCGGGGTTGAGGGGAAACGAAACGGATTGTGCCAAGCGGTGTTTAGCGCTTGCTGAACTGGAAGCGGCGGCGGGCACCGGCCTGGCCGTACTTCTTGCGTTCGACCTTGCGGGCGTCGCGGGTCAGGAAGCCGGCGTCGCGGAGGGGGATGTAGAGGTTGGGATCAAAGTCCACGAGCGCGCGGGCGATGGCGAGGCGCATCGCGCCGGCCTGGCCCATGTGGCCGCCGCCGTGGCACTTGGCCTTGACTTCCCACTTCCCGAAGTTGCCGGTGAGCGTCAGGGCGCTGACGGCGTCGGTGCGGTCCTGGGTTTCGGTGAAGTAGACGTCGACTTCCTTGGGCTTGGGGTTGGTGCCGATGATGCTGACGGTCGCGTTCGCGCCGGTGGCGGGGCGAATGCGGACGCGGCAGACGGCGGCCTTGCGGCGACCCGTACCCCACCACCAGCCCTTCTTGTCGGCGGGCTTGGCAGTGCGAACGGGAGCGGGATTGACGGGGGCGGCGGGCGTCGCGCCGGGCAGGTCGCCCAGGGAGAGGCCAGCGTTCAGGCTGGGATTGATGCTGAGGGTGGACATGAAAGGTTCCTTGAGAGTCAGGTGCGGACGATGGAGAAGGCGAGTGCTTCTGGTGGTCGACGCTCCCTGACGGTCGCGTTTCGTGATGCGTTTAGAGCACGGTCATCGGGACGGGCTTGTTGGCGGCAAAGGTGTGTTCCTTGCCGTCGAAGACGTACAGCTTCTTGAGCATGACGCGGCTGAGCCGGTTCTTGGGCATCATGCGGCGCACGGCGTCGGAGATGAGCTGCTCGGCCTTGGCCTCGCGGACCTGGGCATACGTGCGGACCTTGAGGCCGCCGGGATACTCGGTGTACCGCATCTTGAGGTTCTGCTCGCCCTTGTTGCCGGTCATTTCGACCTGCTTGGCGTTGATGACGATGATGTTCTCGCCCGTATCGATGTGGGGCGTGTAGCCGGGGCGGTGCTTGCCCATGAGGACGTTGGCGACCTGCACAGCGAGACGGCCCAGGGGCACGCCCGCGGCGTCGACGACGTAGTACTTGCGTTCCACGCCGTCGGGCGTGGTGGTCAGCGTGGTCTGGCGACGGGCTGACACGACGGAATGAGGCATGACGACTCCTGCAGAATGCTCTCGTGGGGCGGGCCAAGCGGGAGCAGGGCAGGCCTTTGAGAAGCGGGTACGCCGCGCTGCCGGGCGGGTCGGCCGATGTCCGGGACTTGTGGTCTGGGGCATCGGAGGGATGGGGGATGGGACCAACCGAGCTAGGCTTGGTTGGGGAGGAAGTATTGGCGCGGAGGTGGGTGGTTTCCAGCGGAGTTGGAAGCAGTCGGTAACCCAAACATTATCCTATCGCGGGCTTGGAAAGCAACTAAACGACTGGGGTGCCGCACTCTGGGCAGGGTTGGCCGGGGTTGAGGCCGAGCAGGGAGTAGCCGCAGGAACTACATGCTTTGTGGGCGTTTGCGAGTTTTCGCCGGTAGCGGCGATGTGACACGGCGGAGATGGCGGCGAAGGAGAGAACGCAGTAGAACAGCGGAATACGGACGATGGTCAGCGGGACGGTTGGAGCGGTAGCAAACGGCTGAGTTGGATCGCGCACAATTCGAGGCGGCGCGACGAGATAGAGCAGCCGCGCGGACCAAGGGAGTTGTGTTACGGGCATGACGCGGATCGAAACTTGGATGCCTTGTGCCCAGTTGGAGGCCGCTGCACTCACAACGCCCGGTGCGGGTCGCTCGTCGATGATGACCAGACCGCCGGTGTAGCTGCGGAGAGGGAACCAGATGGCCAAGGTGCCGGTCTGGTGGAGGGTCGCCTTGATCGCGAGAATGTTAAATTGAGCTGGCGTCGCGGTGCTGAAGAGTGCAACGAGCATCAACACGAAGAATGAGAATGCGAAGAAGCCGCTGATGATCGCGATCAGGCGGAGTCGGCGGAGTGGAAGCCAAGGTGCTTTCACATCCGGAGCGTATAGCGAATCACGCAAAGCAAGGTGTCGGCTCGGAGAGCCGACCCACCGGCGAACCGTGAATAATCGCTCGTGCCCAAGGAACGGGACATTTCGTTGGTGACGCCGCTGGCGGAGGTGCTGACGCCTCGGCAGGCGGCGCAGTTGGCGGAGTTGGGCGTCACGAACGTGGGGCGGCTGGTCGCGCACTTGCCGATGCGGCATGAGCGGCTTGAGGCGGAGAGTGTGATTGAGAACTTGAAGGCGGGGGCGATTGGGACGGCGCGGGGGGAAGTGACGGCGGTGCGGCCGGTGCGGAGCGGGCGTGGGGGAAGGCTGGAAGCGGTGTTGATGGATGAGACGGGGCGGCTGGATGTGGTGTGGTTCAATGGGTTGTACTTGGTGGAGCGGGTGCGGCCTGGCGTGCGGCTGCGGGTGACGGGGAAGGTGCAGACGCGGGGGCCTCAGACGCAGATGATCAATCCGAAGATTGAGGTCTTGAACCCGATCAAGGATGAGCCGGTGGAGAAGGACGGGCGGTGGCGGCCGGTGTATCCGGCGAGCGAGGAGATCAACTCGGCGGCGATTGAGAAGATTGTCGCGAAGATCTTGCCCGGGGCGCTCGCGCTGATTGAGGATCACTTGCCCGAGGCGTTTCGCAAGGAGCGGGACTTGCCCAGTCTGGCGGAGGCGTATCGGATGCAGCATGCGCCGCTGACGGAGCATGAGACGAAGGTGTCGCGCCGGCGGCTGGCGTATGACGAGTTTTTGCTGCTGCAGTTGGGCGTGGCGATGAAGCGGGCGCAGTTGCGGGAGCGGTCTCGCGCGCCCGCGCTGGGGATCAGCGATGAGGTGGACAAGCGGATTCGGGCGCGGTTTCCGTACACGCTCACGAAGGGGCAGGATGCGGTCGTGAAGGAGATCGCGGCGGACTTGTCGACGTGGATTCCGACGAATCGGTTGGTGCAGGGGGACGTGGGCAGCGGCAAGACGGTGGTTGCGCTGTACGCGATGCTGATGAGCGCAGCAAGCGGGCATCAGAGCGCCTTGCTGGCGCCGACGGAGTTGCTCGCGGAGCAGCACTTCGCGAACATCACGCGGATGCTGGAGGGCTCGCGGGTGAAGGTGGAGCTTTTGACGGGCGGTACGCCTGACAAAGAGCGGGAGCGGATCGTGGGGGGGCTGGCGTCGGGCGCGATTGACATCGTGATCGGCACGCACGCGATCTTGACGGAGGATGTGCAGTTCAAGTCGCTCGCCGTGGCGATCATCGATGAGCAGCATCGATTTGGGGTGTCGCAGCGGGCGACGCTGCGGACGAGCGCGAGTGATGAACGCATGACGCCGCACGTTTTGGTCATGACGGCGACGCCGATTCCTAGGTCGCTGGCGATGACACTATTTGGCGATCTGGATATCTCGGTGATTGAGGGTTTGCCGCCTGGGAGGACGCCGATCGTCACGAAGGTGGTGAGCAGCCACGATCGGCGCGCGGCGTATGCGGAACTGCGCGAGCGGGTGGAGCGTGGGGAGCAGGGGTATGTGGTGGTGCCCGCGATTGAGCCCGGCAAGGCTGGCGAGCAGCAACTGGTGGATGTGGGCACGGTGCAGCGGGCGCTGGAGGACATTTATCTTCCTGGGAAGCGGGTGGCGACGCTGCATGGGCAGCTCAAGCGCGACACGCGCGAGGCGGCGATGGAGCGGTTCCGGCTTGGGAAGATCGACGTGGTGGTCGCGACGACGGTGATCGAGGTGGGTGTGGATGTGGCCAACGCGACGATCATGATCGTCGAGCAGGCGGATCGATTTGGGT
Organism: Phycisphaerales bacterium; assembly: GCA_022843045.1. GTDB lineage: Bacteria > Planctomycetota > Phycisphaerae > Phycisphaerales > UBA1924 > BJHL01. The sequence goes on along the minus strand of JALHOJ010000017.1, from coordinate 3,077 downwards.
TGGCGCAGTTGCACCAGCTGCGCGGGCGGGTGGGGCGCGGGGCCAAGAGCAGCGCGTGCTATTTGATCGCGGATCCGACGACGGAGGGGGGCGAGGCGCGGCTGTCCGTCATGGAGCGGAGCACGGACGGGTTTGAACTCGCGGAGAAGGACCTGGAGATTCGCGGGATGGGCGAGTTGTTTGGCACCAAGCAGGCGGGGATGGCGCCGTTCAAGGTTGCCGAGCCGGTGCGGGATCGGGAGCTACTGAACTTGGCGCGGCGGGACGCGGCGGCGTGGATCAAGGCGTCGGCGACGCTGAACAAGCCGGAGGAGTTGCTGCTGCGCAAGCGATTAATGAAGGCGCATGGGAAGTTTTTGGGGTTGGGGGATGTGGGGTAGCCGGCGGTCGTTGGAGCCGAGGGCTTTTGAACGCAGAGGAAGACAGAGAAAGGCGCAGAGGAAAACGGAGAGATGGCGTGTGGGGTTGTGGATTCGGTTGCTACCCACAAGCCTCCCTCAACCAGGATCTTCTCTGTTTTCCTCGTTTCTTGGTCGCTCTGTTTTCCTCTGCGTTCAACAGCCTTGGACGCCACGGAGAAATCCCGCGATCCGCCACATATCGTGCTGCAACCGCGCGTGTGATTTCCGAATCAGTTCGCTGGCGCGGCGAGTTGGTCGCGGTTCTCCCGTTTGCAGTTCTCTGTTCACACTGCCCCCGCTTCGAACGCGGGCGGCTCAAAGGAAGCATGTTCCATGTCGAAGAAGCGGATCGCGTTGGCGTACTCGGGCGGGCTTGATACTTCGTGCATCGTGCCGTGGCTCAAGGAGAACATCCCGGGCGCGGAAGTGATCTGCGTGGTGGGGGACGTGGGCCAGGGCAGCGATGAGCTTGCGGGCGTGGAGAAGAAGGCCAAGGACAGCGGCGCGAGCGAGTGCCACGTCGTGGACTTGAAGAGCGAGTTCATGGACGAGTTCGTGATGCCGACGATGATCACGGGCGCGATTTATGAGGGGCGGTATCTGCTGGGGACGGCGATTGCGCGGCCGGTGTTGGCACGGGGGCAGGTGGATGTCGCGAAGAAGACGGGGTGCACGGCTCTGGCGCACGGGTGCACGGGGAAGGGCAATGACCAGGTGCGGTTTGAGAGTGCGTACGGCGCGCTCGCGCCGGAAATGGAAATCATCGCCCCGTGGCGCATGGACGCGTGGAAGTTGTCTGGCCGCATGGCGATGCTGGAGTACCTCAAGCAGCGCAACATTCCCACGACGGCGAGCGCGACCAAGATTTACTCGCGCGACCGCAATCTGTGGCACATCAGCCATGAGGGCGGGACGATCGAGGATCCGTGGAATGCGCCGCCCGAGGACGCGTATGTGATGACGGTGCCGGTCGAGAAGGCTCCCAACGCGGCGGAGAACGTGTCGCTGACGTTCAAGAAGGGGCGGCCGGTTGCGCTCAATGGCAAGGCCATGCAGGCGTGGCAGATTCTGGGCGAGCTCAATGAGATCGCGGGCAAGCATGGCGTGGGGCGCGTGGACCTGGTCGAGAATCGGCGCGTGGGAATGAAGAGCCGCGGGCTGTATGAGACGCCCGGCGGGACGGTGATCGTCGAAGCCCTGCGGGCGATTGAGGAACTCGTGATGGACCGCGAGACGCGGCACTATCGCGAGCATCTTGGGCTCACGTTCGCGGAACTCGTGTATGACGGGCGGTGGTTCACGCCGCTTCGCGAGGCGCTGTGGGCGTGTGCGGAGAAGATGAGCGAGCGGCTGGATGGCGAGTGCGTGGTGCGCCTGTACAAGGGCCATGCGACGGCGATCCAGCGCAAGAGCCCGCACTCGCTGTACGCGGAGAAGATGGTGAGCTTCGAGGGTGAAGATGTTTACAGCCAGAAGGACGCGGGTGGGTTCATTCGCCTGTTGAGTCTGCCGGAGCGGATCCGGGCGCTGAAGGATCGCGGGCAGGCGCACTGACGCGACGAAACGCGACCGTGAGGGAGCGTCGGATGCAACCGGCGTTCGAGTTCACCACGCAGAGCACGGAGTTCACGCAGAAGAAGAGTGGGTTGCGGATTCTCGCGGCTTTGCCTTCGCTGTGTGCTCTTTGATCTCCGCGGACATTTCGAACGCGTGCGGTTGGCGACGCTTCCTGATGGGCGCGTTTCGTTGAGTCTTGATCTCATTGGGGCCAGATTGGGCCGTCGACCAGTTCGACCGAGTTGTTGGATGGGTCGCGGAGGTACAACGAGGCGCCGCCGCGTTGCCACGTGCGCTCCAACTCGACGGGAACTCCGAGCGATCGCACGTGGTCCGCCCAGGTTGGGAGCGAACCGGGTTCCACTCGCAGCGCGACGTGACCGGCACCGGTTGCCCCGTGTGTGGGCACGCCGCGCCCCTGCGTGGCGGCGTAGGCGGGATTGAAGAGCAGCAGCACGGCATCGCCGTCGGGTAGTCGCAATGCAGCCGAATTCTGATCCGGGTTCGCGAGCAGTCGCATGCCGAGAACGGTTCGGTAGAACTCCGCCGCGGCGAGCACGTCGATGGCGTAGAGCACGGTTTCGTACACCGAACGAACGGCTGGTGCGGGGTGTCTCATAGGGAGAGCGTACCTGCGCCGCGGTGCGGGCAGCGGTCGTTCCCTAGACTCGGCGATGCTGCGTTTGCGCAACCTCCACAAGTCCTTTGGGCCGGCCGCGAAGCGGTTGGTCGCGGTTGATGGGTTGTCGCTCGAGGTTGCCCGCGGCGAAGTCTTTGGACTCTTGGGGCCCAATGGGGCGGGGAAGAGCACGACGATTGGGATGGCGGTCGGGTTGATCACGCCTGATGAAGGTTCGGTGGAGATTGAAGGGGCGGGTGCGCCGACGCTCGCGGCGGCGCGGATGCATCTGGGGGTTGCGCCGCAGGAACTCGCGTTGTACGACGAGTTGACGGGCGAGGAGAACTTGCGGTTCTTTGGGAAGTTGTATGAGTTGACCGGCACGAGGCTTCGTGAGCGCGTGGATGCGGTGTTGGAGTTGGTGGGGTTGTCGCCTCGGCGCGGGGATCGGGTGAAGGGGTATTCGGGGGGGATGAAGCGGCGGCTCAATCTCGCCGCGG
>JALHOJ010000016.1 GCA_022843045.1 Phycisphaerales bacterium | reverse complement strand
TCGTCCAAGATGCTGCCGTGGATGAAGGTGAGGCGGTCGGGCTCAAGCTCCATCAGGCCGGCGAGGTGGTCAACGGAGCTGTTGGACAGATCGTCAATGACGCGGACGGTGGCGCCGACGGCCATCAGGACATCGACAAGGTGCCCGCCGATAAAACCAGCCCCGCCCGTGACGCACACGGTGGTGCCTTCGTACGCGGCGCGGAGCTTCGCGACCTTGTCGGCGGGGAGCTTCATTGCGGTGAAGGGTAGGAGGAATGAGTGGGGTGGGTGGCGTGTGCCGGTTCGGGTCTGGGGTCTAGAAGGCCCTGCCCCCCTCCCCCCGCCCCCCGCGACTCACGAGCGGGACGCCCGTGCCGCTGTGAGTTTGTCGCAGCCCGGGGGGGTGCACCCTCGAATAATGAGGCATGCGAGTCTTCTGGGCGTTTATCGCGATTCTCATTCTGGCGGGGGTTGGGGCGTTGGCGTTGTCGGGCACGCAGGCTGTGCGCGCCAAGCAGCAGGTGAACGAGGCGCAGGCTCAGGCACAGACGGCGCGCGACCGGGCGCGGGCAGACGCGGAGAACGCGAAGATCGCGGCGGAGCGAGCGAAGGCGGAAGCCAAGCCAGAAGCCAAGCCGGAAGTGAAGCCAGAAGTAAAGCCAGAAGTGAAGGCGAGCGAGCCGGTGACGCCGCCGGTGGCTTCGACGAAAGCGCCAGTTGCCCCGCCGATTGCATCGACAACTGTGCCGCCCACGGGCGCGACGAAGACGCCGCCGGTTGCAGGGACGCAGGCGGCGGGCGGGGGGGCGGGTGGGGCGCATCAGCCGCTGAAGCCGGTGGCGCCGCCTCGGCCCGAGCCGCGTGAAGAGCCGGCGGCGGATCCGAACGCGACGATGCCCGATGGGATCCCGGCGAAGCTGGGTGAGTATGACGTGCGGCCCGTGCGGATTGAGAAGAAGGATGATGGGTCGGTGGTGCTGGATGGACGCTTCACGCTGCGCGGCACAGGGACAAAGGAAGACCCGTATCGAGTGCCGTGGGAGTTGTTGGTGTCGGCGAAGGACACGTTTGAGCCCGCGGCGGGCCTAAAGCGGATTCCGGGGCGGGTGGCGATGCTGCACGAGAAGTTTGTGCGGCTGGATGGGTATGTGGCGTTTCCGCTGATGATGCAGAAGCCCACGGAGCTCTTGAGCATGCTCAACCAGTGGGACGGGTGCTGCATCGGGGTGCCGCCTTCGCCTTATGACGCGGTTGAGGTGAAGCTCGCGAAGATGGTGACGGGGGATGCGCGGTTTGCGGTGACGGGATCGGTGGTGGGGAAGTTCAAGGTGGATCCGTATGTGGTGAAGAACCCGCGCGGAGATTGGCTGGTGGGGATGTACACGATGAGCGTGGGGGACTTCACGCCGGAAGACATTGGGGACAAGGCGGGGTCGTGAGGAAGGTCGGCGTTCGGGGTTCGGCATTCGTGTGAGGGCATGCCGCTCGATCGATGCGTGTGGTGATGCTTCGGCACTTCACTTCGAGAAAGCGTCCAATAAGTTCGCCAACGGTGCGGCCGCCTGCTTCGTGGCGGCACAAAGCGCGAGGGGCGCGCGAAGATGTGTGTGGACGCGGGTTTGCGGGCTTGCGATTTCGCGAGATTGAGGTATCTTCTCGCGTCGGCGCAGCGTGCTGCGCTGGCGTGAGGAGAGAGCAAGATGCGTCGAGTCACTCTGCTTGCGGGCTGTGTGGTTGCCGGTGTGGTTGCGATGAGCGCTGCCGCGCGGGCGGATGTGCTGTTCAGCGATGGCACGTTTGCGACGAGCGTGTGGGTCAACGAAACGGTCAACGTGGGGAGCGGCGGCAGCGTGGGCGTGTCGCAGGAGTCGACGGGGAATCCGGGCTTTGCGCGTCGCGTCACGATCAGCCTGGGCAACCAGGCGGGCGATACGACGTATTCATTCAATCGGTACGGCAACACGCTGGCGACGCGCTACGAGCCGGCGACCAGCGGGGCGGTCACGTCGATTGACTGGGGCATCGATGCACGGTTTGTGACGGCTTCGTTCTTTGGCGCGGGGCAGGCGATCATGCTCGGCCTGCGGCAGGGCAACGTCAACTACGTCGCGGACTACGACGTGACGGGCAGCGGCGGGCAATGGAACACGTTTGGCGCGACAGGGCTGGTCGCGGGTGACTTCACGCGGCTGGATGGACTCGCGGGCGGTCCGGACCTCTCGGCGAGCGGCGCGCCGATCCGTTTCGGATTTGTGACGGGCAACAGCACGACGGGCGGGTCGTACTTCACGACGGTGGACTACGACAACTGGTTCGTGCGCGTGGTGCCCACGCCTGGGTCGATCGCGCTGGCGGGGGTGGGCGGGCTGATGATGGTGCGGCGGCGGCGGGCGTGAGCTGGTGGTGATTCGATTTCAGCACAGAGACACAGAGATGAAGAGGAAGAGGAGAGAAGGCAGGGTTGCATGTCAGCAGACAACGACTTTCTCTTCTATCTCCTCTTTCTCCTCATCTCTGTGTCTCTGTGCTGAAAATCGAACCGCCACAATGCCGTGTCGATGGTTTTGATCGAGGCGAGGCCGATCCGAGTCGTTGCCACTACAGTCTGGCATGGCGTTCATGAACAACAGAGGCAAGCAGCCGAGCATGCGTCGCACACGGCCGGTGTGGATGACGGTGCTGATCTTTGTGATCGGATTCATCGTGTATGCGATGAATCAGAAGGGGTTGGTTGGCGGGGCCCAATCGGGTGGGCAGGCGGGTGGGCAGGCGGGCACGCAGCAGACGAGCGGCTCCTCGAGCAATTCTCAGGGCGGCATTGCAAGTGGTTCATCGGGCGCGCCATCTCAGACGCGGCCGTCGACGCAGCCTGCTTCGCAGCCAGGGGGGACGCAACCAAAGGCGAGCACGCCCGCGACGCCTCGCGGCAGCGCGGATGACGGCGGGATCGCCGAGCTCTTTCGCAAGCAGCAGTCGGACACTTGGATCGAGACCAGCGGTGTGATCAAGAAGTCGCTGCCGGATGATTCAAGCGGCGACAAGCACCAGCGCTTCATCGTGCGGGTCGCGACGGGCATTGAGATCCTGATCGCGCACAACATCGATGTGGCCCCGCGCGTCCCCGCGGAAGAGGGCGACACGATCATGTTCCGGGGCGAGTATGAGTGGACGGAGAAGGGCGGCACGGTGCACTTCACGCATGCGCCGAAGTTCAAGCGGAGGGATCCGGGGGGGTGGATTGAGTTTGAGGGCAAGCGTTATGAATAGCGATGGAACGATGAAGCTATGAAGAGCAGCAGAGTGCTTCGAACGCATCGCAGCCCTTCGTCGTTTCGTCGCTTTATCGCTCCATCGCTCTCTTGAGCACTGCCTCCGCCACCATCACATCCTCCGGCGCATCGATGTCTACGACGCTGCCTTCGGGGTTGATCACGCCGCGGCGATCCACGCCAAAGAAGCGGTGGGGGCCGTCTTGTGCGCCATCGACTTCGCAGAAGAGCGAGCGCCAAGTCAGGGCGATGACGCCTCCGTCTGGGATGTGGGCCGGGGGCAGGTCTTGGCGGCGGAAGACGTTGTGGTTGAGGACGTCGCCTTCCCAGGGGCGGACCTGCGAGGTGGTTGGATCGACGCGGGCGATCCACCAGGGGTGGAACTTGCCGACGGGGGCGTAGCTTTGGACGCTATCGCAGTTGGTGGATGCGAGCAGGTCGGCGGCGCGGTCGATGAGGCCAGCGGGGCGGACGGGGACGTTGGCGTAGAGGATCACAAGGTTCGGTCGCGAGAGGTTCAACGCGCGGGCGCCGACTTCGGCGGCGTGGCGGGCGGCGTCGTCGACGCGGGCGGTGTCGGTGGCGAGGTTTGCGGGCCGCTCGATCGGGGTTGCGCCCGCGCAGGCGGCGATCGTGAGCACGTTGGGATCATCGCTGCTGACGAGCACGCGGGAGACGGACTTGGACGCGAGGGCTGCGTCGATGGTCCAGCGCACGCAGGGCTTGCCTGCAATGGGCATGACGTTCTTGCCCGGCACGCCTTTGCTGCCGCCTCGGCCGAGGATGATGGCGATGGTGTCTGGCATGGTTGAACGCGGGGGGGTGATCAGGACTGGAAGGTCAGAGTGAGTTCGTTTCTAGCACAGAGACACAGAGATCAGGAGGAAGAGGAGAGGAAGGCTTGGTGGACGAAGCGGATTCGATCTGCAACACTGGCTTTCCGCACTCTGAGTCACAGACTCTCTCCTTTTTCTCCTGATCTCTGTGTCTCTGTGCTGAAAGTCGAATCACCAATTGCGTTCTGCAACGACTGGCTAGATCGGCGCGTGCAAGTCATCCCCGAACGATGCGCCGGCGAGGACGCGTTCGCGGGCGGGGCCCAGCGGGATCGCGCTCGTGTCGATGCGGCGGATGCTCCACGCGCGGCGGTTTGCGACGATCGCGGGGAGGGGCAGCGGGGCGATGCGGTCGCCGGGTTGTTCGTGTGTCAGCGGGTCAAGGGCGCATGCGCCCCAGGTCAGCATCCAGCGGTCGTAGAAGCCTTCGATGTCGTCGTAGGTCGCGTCGCAACGCGTGAGGCGCGGCACGATCCACGTTCGCGGCAGGCAGCGGCCGCTGCGAGCATTGCGCTCGTCGAGAGCTGCTTGCATCGCGTCCCAGCAAGTCTGCATGGTGTCGGTGCCGGTGCGGGCGAGCCATGTCGCGCGGCTGTCGCCGGCCATGTCGATGCTCACGGCGTCGACGCCCAGGTCCATCGCCTCGATCAGGACATCGCCGCCCCCGGGCCCGCCCGGCCCCCCGGGGCGTGCGAGGGCTTCGTGTCCGAAGCGGGCGTGCAGCCCGGCGAAGCCGAGCTTGCGAGCGACGTCGGCGAGTTCGCGCCAGGGGCCTTCGGCGGTGCGGTCTTCGATGGTGAGGACGATGAGGGCGTTGTCCCAAGCGCGACGCTGGGTGGCGAGGCGCTCGGCGATGCGGAGCCAGCGATCAGAGTCGGTGGCCGTGATGCGAATGATGAGTTCTTCGGGCGCGAGGTCGCCGGCGTGGGCTTGCAGGTCCGTCGCGAGCGCGGCGGCGAGTTGGGTTGCGTCGAGACTGTCGAGGGGGTTGGCCGCGTGCACGCGTTCGAGCGTGGCTTTCGCGTTGGCATCGTCGATGCAGCAGCGAATGGGCAGGTCGCGGACCTGGGGCGTCACTTGCACGCAGAAGGGCTTGGCGATGGGGTCGATCATCGGGCTGAGGGGGTGGTAGCCCAGGAGCTGGCCCAGCGTGCCCAGCCAGCCGCTGCGCGCGTCGCTGGCGAGTTGGTCGATCATGCCCGCGCTGGCGACCGCGCCGCAGAGGCCGACGGCGGCCTGCGTAAATGTGAAGCCGTGGCGGAGCGGGGATTCGCGGTAGCGTTCGATGACGCGCGAGCAGAGGTGCGGATCGACGGCGCACCACTCGGGGCCAACGAGCAATGCGGCGTCGGCTTCGCTTGCGGCGAGCACGTCGCGCCAGAGGCGGGGCTCGAGAAGTTCGTCATAGACGCAGACGTTGGCGATGCCGGTGCGCCAACTGTGGCGGGTCAGGATGCGAGCGGCGCGGACGCAGCGGAGCCTGCCGCGGACGCGGTCGCCTTGGCCGGGCGTGAGTTCGTGGATGCGGACGCGCTTCGCGAGCGCGTCGCCACCTGCGCGGAGCAGATCGCGCACGCGCGGGGCGTCGTCGGTGACGAGCACGATGCCGTCGAGGTCCTTGATGCGATGCAGGCGCGAGAGCGTGGCGGCGAGAGCGGTGGGGCAGCCCAGCGTTGGCTTCGCGAGGTCGCGCCAGCCCATCACGCCGCCTTCGGGGCGGGGATCGACCCAGAGGGTCGCGATCACGCGGCGGGCGCGGCCGTCAACGCCGGTTTGCGAGGCAAGCGAAGCGTCCTGGGGCGTGGGCGTGCGGGTGGGGGCCTTGCCAGAGCGGGTCGCGTGTTCGGCGTCGCCCAGCATTTCCCGCAGCGACCTTGCGGCGTCGCCCAGCCACGAGACGTTTTGAATGTCGCGCTCGATCTGGCGCTTTTGGCGTTCGAGCGGGCTGGCGTCGTCGTCGAGGGATATGGACCGGTCGGCCTTGAAGCGGTTGAGCGTGCCGGCCTGGTTCAGGTGCTGCACGAGCCAGTGGGCTTCGAGTTGCGTGACTTCGATGGCTCGCTTGTGGACGCGCTCGATCAGGCGATCGACCAGGGCGTGATCGCCGTGGTGGCGGAGCATCTGCTCGAGTTCTTTCTTGGTGAGGTCGCAATCGCGGGCGATGGCGCGGGCTTGCTGTGCGAGGGATTCGAGGCGCTTGAGCAGGTCGGCTCGGCGCGAGGGGGAGGCCGGGCGGGTTGGGAAGGGCGCAAGCGCGGGCGTGGCGGTGAGCGGTTTGACTTCCGGGGCGTTGAGGTCGAGGGTGAACTCCTCGACGGGGATGTCGAGGGACGAGGTGGGTGATGCTGTCGTTGAAACGATGCCCGAGGACTTGATCACGCCCAGTTGTTCGAGCGTCTCGCGGAGGGGCATGATGCGGGTGTGCTGCTTGCGCACGCCGCCTTCGGTGGCGTCGATGGTGGTCTTGCCCGCCGCTTCGTCGCGTTGGAAGTCGCGTTCGAACTGGAGCAGGTAGGTCGCCATCTGCTCGTCGGTGTAGATGTCGCGGCCTTGCTGGTCGGTGGCCTTGCGGAGGTGGGCCCGCATCCGCATGATGCGCTGCCACTCGAGGGATTCGAGGGAGGTGAAGGCGTTGAGTTCGTTGGACCAGACCTGGTGGATCGCGGCGCCGGGGGCGTAGTACTGGCCATCGGTGAAGCCCAAGTCCTGGCCCATGAGCAGGACGGGGTCGCAGCCGAGGTGGCGGGCGAGGTAATACGACAGATGCGCGACGGTGGCACCGGCGGGTACAGAGCCCATGTCGCGGGCGAGCGGACCCATCACGCGCGTGAGCACGTCTTCACCCACGCAGCGAACTTTGCCAGGAAAGGCTCGGGGAATCGCGCAGTTGGCCTTGGGATCGATGACCAGCTCGATGCCTTCGACATCGGCGGGCGTGAGGCCCTCGTAGAAACGCGTGCTGATTTCGTGATAGTCCAGGGCCGTGACAAAGTGCGGCTTGATGCCTCGGGAGAGCAACTGCTTGAGCACGGTCTGGGCCGCGATGATGACCACGCGATCGCGCAGGCCTGGCGTTGCGAGCAGTTCGATGTTGCGGCGCAAGCTAGGCCCCGCGGAGACGACGACGGCCGGGCGGCCCTGCTGGCAGTTTTCCAGTTCGGCGACGCCCGGCGCATCGAGATAGATCGGGGCGTTGCCCAGCAGGTTGCGGAGCGTGACTTCGGAATGGGCCAGGGTCGTCACGACGTTGGTGCGGACGCCCTGCACGAGCCGCTTGAGCGTCTGCGCGAAGGCCTCGGCGTGGTCCGCGAGGCGGGACTTGCTGGGCGGGTGATCGACGACCGTCAAGCCCGCCGCGATCAGGCCTTCGAGGCCGTCGATCCCAGCGGCCATCGCGGCGAGATCGTCGGCGCGGGTGATGAGGACCAGCCGCGAGGCCCGCATCCATTCCGTGATGTCGATGCGTTCGAGCACGGCCCGCAGCAGCCCGACATCAGGCTCGAAGCAGACGATGACGCCGTTGTGACCCACGCGTTGGGAAAGCGTGCGCAGGTGATGACCAATACCAAACCCGCGGACCACGAACGCGGCGTGGGTCTTGATGTCGACGGACTCGGCAAAGCGCTGGGCCTCGACTTCGACTCCGCGAGCGCTGGCGAGCAACCGAGCGCTCGCGGCGGACTCACCCGGTCCGGCCATGCGACCAGTGAGGAGGCCATCGGTGCTCAATTCAAAGAGGATCGTGCGCCCGCCCATGCCGATGGGCGAGGCTTGGCGGATCATCGCGACGGCGGGCGCGCTGCGGAGGGAGAGGGCGCGGAGGTTTCGTTCCAGGATGGACTGGTTGGGGGCTGGAACGGCGGCGGGTTGGTTGTTGCTCTCCTGCACGCGTGGGCTCCGCCAAGACTGGTCGAGGGAAACTTCCTCGACCAATAGGACAAACCCCGGGCTCCGCCGGGTGGTGGGGAGTGCATCGGCGATTGGGGCGGTGTGGCTGCAACGACGCAGGAGGCCCTGGGCGAACATGAGGTCGGGGTTGAGCGTTGGTAGACTGGGGGCACATCATGAACGACGCAATCTTGTCTTTGAACACTTCAACACTGGGCAATCTCGGGTTGGCGACACTCGCACAGACTCCGCCTGGTGGCGGGGGCGGGGGAGCCGCCGGGGTGCTGGATATTCCTTCGCCGCCGCCGCTGGCTGCGCCGTCGTGGGTGGCGGTGCAGGTGTTGGAGCAGCCGTGGCTGGTGGCGGGGGTGCTGGTGGCGGTGGGAGTGATTGTCGTGGTGTGGTTTGCGCGGCGTGATGAACTGCGCAAGGGCGTGGCTCGGGGCGGGCCGCTGGTGTTGCTGGCCGGATTGCTGGTGCTGCTGGCCAGCGCGGTCCAGACGCAGCGCGAGCGGATGCGCGACGCGGCTGGGGGGTTGATCGGTGCGGTGGCCCGGGCCGACATCCCGGCGATCCGCGCGGGGCTGACGGAGGACTCACGTTTGGAGTACTTCGGCGGGATCAGTTTGCCAGCGATCATCGACCAAGTCGAAAACAACATGACGCCCGGCAGGCGCTGGGCGGTGCGCGAGCACGCGATCGAGGAGATTCAGATGGAGGTGACTGGCCCGGACACCGGGCTGGTGCAACTCAAGGTGCGCGTGATCCCCGAGGCGGTGCAGTTCCCGCATCGATCATGGTGGAAGCTGACGATGCAGCGATCGGCTGAGGGCGTGTGGCGGACGAAGGTGCTGACGCCGCTGGAGATTCAGTGGGAGGGGTCGGTGCGGTAGCGGGTGCCTTTGGTAGTTCGATTTCACCACAGAGACACAGAGATCAGGAGAAAGAGGAGAGAACTCCCGGGTGATCAAAAACCCCTTATCTCTTCTCTTCTTCCTCCTGATCTCTGTGTCTCTGTGCTGAAATCGATCAGCCTTGTGCGTCTGCCAAAGCTCAGTCTTTGATCAGCCGCATTGCGATCAGGTCTTGGACGTCCAGCAGTCCGACGGGCCGGCCGTCGCTGTCGACGATTGGGATCTCGTCCTGGCGGTGCTCGCGGATCATCGTGACGGCATCGCGCACCAGCGCGGCGTCCAGCAGCGTCCGCGGGTTCTTGGTCATCACGTCGCGTGCTGGGCGATCCAGGGCGTCGCGATCGCGGAGCACGAGGCGGCGGAGGTCGCCGTCGGTGATGAGGCCAGAGAGGCGGCCGGAGGCGTCCACGAGCAGCAGCGCGCCGCTGCGGCGGGCGATTGCCGAGGCTTCGCGGAGGGCGTCGCTCACGGGCTTGGAATCGGCGATGAGGGGCAGGTTCTTGCCGGCGACGGCCCGCATCACGTCGGTGACGGGCCGGAGCAGGCCGCCCAGCGCGCCGCCCGGGTGCCTTCGGGCGAAGTCCTTACTGGTGAAGTTGCGGACTCTCGCCGCGCAGAGCGCGAGAGCGTCTCCGAGCGCGAGCGTGGCGGTGGTGGAGCACGTCGGCGCGACGAAGTGGTCCTCGCCCAGGCGCGCGTCGTGTTCCTTGCCGGCTTCGTGAGTCACGCCCAGGCGCAGGGCGACGGTCGCGAGGCGATCGAGGCTCGAGGGCGCGCGGTCAAACGCGCCGCCGGTGACGGAGATGATCGGCAGGCCGTCCTGTCGCAGAATCCCCGCGAGGCCGACGACTTCATCGGTTTCGCCCGAAAAGGAGATCGCAATCACGGTGTCGGTGCTGCGGAAGCGACCCAGGTCGCCATGGGCGGCTTCGGAGGGATGGACGACATGGCTGGGGATGCCCAGGCTCGCCATGGTGGCGGAGATCTTCGCGCCGATGAGGCCGGACTTGCCCAGGCCGGTGACCAGCACCGTGCCGCCTTGGTTGGCGCAGGCGACGATCAGTTCGACGGCGCGTTCGAAGCGGTCGTCAAGGCCTGAGGCGAGGTGTTGCAACGCCGCGGCTTCGTCGGCGAGGATGGATCGTGCGAGTCCGAGGCTTGACATTGGGGGAGGGTAGTGGGGGGGAGGGCATTGGGGGCCGGGCCATCGGGGGCTGGGCATTGGGCGCTGGGGTTCGGCATTCGGGGTTGGTGGGTTGGATATCCGTGAGGTGAGCGATGGACGCGGGCGGTTCTCTGCATCGCTTGCGGAGAAGCTAACCTCGCGGGATGATGTTCCAGCCCTCCATGCACAAGCCATCCGGCCAAGGCCCGACGCTGGGCATCCTCGGCGCGGGGCAGCTTGGGCGGATGTTGGCACTCGCGGCGGCTCCCTTGGGGGTTCGGTGCGTGTGCTTTGATCCCGAGCCCGAAGCGTGCGCGGGGGATGTCAGCGAACTAGTGTGTGCGCCGTGGTCGGACCTTGATGCGGTGGCTGCGTTCGCGAAGCGGTGCGACGCGATCACGTTTGAATTTGAGAACGTGCCCGCGGCGACGCTGCGACATGCGTCGACCCTTGCGCGGGTTGATCCCCCCGTGCTCGCGCTGGAAACGGGGCAGGATCGGTTGCTTGAGAAGCAACTGTTCGAGCGCATGGGCCTGAGCGTGCATCCGTATGAGGCGGCGTCAACCGCTGCGGAGTTTGCGGCGGCGTGCGAGCGGGTTGGGTTTGCGAGCGGCTCGGGCACGGGCGTGGTTGCGAAGACTCGGCGGGGCGGATACGACGGCAAGGGGCAGGCGGTGATTCGCTCGCGCGAACAGATCAGCGCGGCGTGGGTCGCGCTGGCGGGGTCGATGGACGCTCGCAAAGACGTGTTGGTGGAGCAGTTCGTGCCGTTCGAGCGGGAACTCTCGCTGATCGCGGTGCGCGGGGCGGGCGGGGCGTTTGCGTCGTATCCGCTGACGCAGAATCGCCATCAAGGCGGGATTCTGCGCGAGTCGATCGCGCCCGCGCCCAGCGTCCCCGCGTCGGTGGCTCGGCATACTGCTCGGTACATGCACGATCTGATGGACGCGCTGCAGTATGTGGGCGTGCTGGCGATTGAGTTTTTCTTGGTGCGTGATGCCGCCGCGGAGGATGGCGCGCGGTTGCTGGCGAATGAAATGGCTCCGCGCGTTCACAATTCGGGCCACTGGACCATCGACGCAGCGATGACGAGCCAGTTCGAGAACCACGTCCGCGCGGTGCTGGGCCTGCCCCTGGGCTCGTGCGAGGTCCGTGCCCCAAGTGTGATGGTCAACTTCATCGGCGCGATGCCGCCCGCTCGCGATCTGCTCGCGATTCCCGGCTGCCGAGTGCACGATTATGCGAAGCCTGCTCGTGCGGGTCGCAAAGTCGGACACGCGACGATCCTGGACGCGCAGGCCGATGATCCGCGTGTGAAGCGAGTGATCGAGTTGGCCAGTGCCGCGGACGCCCGCCCGGTGTGAAATCAGGGGTGTGGGGGTCAAGCCTGCGGCTCTTCGTGTGTCATGCCGCGCCATCCCCACGCGATGCCGCCGTCAGTGTGCTCGCGCAGAGATTCCAAGTATTGTTCCCTTGCCATCAGCTCCAGCCCGAACTGATCCAAGTGCGGATTGTCGAGCTGCGCATCCAGCAGCACGAACCCCCGCGCCCGCAGGTGCTCGACCAGATGCACCAGGCACACCTTGCTCGCGTCCGTGCCCCCATGCTCGGGCCGCGAGAACATCGACTCACCCGCGAAGACCCGCCCCATCGCCAGCCCATACATCCCGCCCACCAGCACGAGCTCGCCGCCCTCGCGCCCGACCCACGCCTCGACGCTGTGCGCATGCCCCGCCTCGTGCAGCAACTCAAAGATCGCCACGATCTCCGGATGCAGCCACGTCTCCTCGCGGCCCGGCCGAGGCTCCCCGCACGCCCGAATCACCCGCCCAAACGCCACATCGCTCGTGACGACAAACCGCCCGCTCCGTACCCGATCCCGCAATCGACGCGGCACATGAAACCGCTCATCCAGCGGGATCACGCCCCGCTCCCGCGGCTGCACCCACTGCACGACCTCCGCACGCGGATCGCGTCGCCGCGCCTGCGCCAGTTCGCGAGGCGTCCGCGCCATCGGAAACCACCCCTCGCGATACAACGCCAGCGCCTCCCGCACGATCCGCGCCCGCTCCGCTGGCGGTATGCCCAAGAGATCACCAAACTCGTCCGCGAACTCCTCCACGCCTCGATTGTCTGCGCTCATTGCGTCGCCAGCGCGAGCACCCGCAGCAACTCCGCCACGCTCCACGCCTGCATCGGACAGCCCTCAGGCCGCCGCCCCGTCGCCCCCTGCTCCGCATCCAGCACTTCGCACACGCTGCCCAGTGGCCCCGCCGGCCTGCGCGGATCTCGCGCCGCCTCCAGCGTGCCGCACGCCCCGCGCACGATCCTCGCCGCCTCAGACCGAGACGCCTCGCCAAAGCTCCCCACCCGCATCACCGCCTCGGCATACGCCCCAAGCAGCCACGGCCAAACCGTCCCATTGTGATACGCCCGGTCACGCTCGAACAGCGACCCCTCAAACCGCGGGCAATACCCCGCCGATCCCGCCGCCAGCGTCCGTACCCCTTCCGCCACCACCAGATGGTGCCGCACCGCCTCCACGATCGCCGAGCGCCGCGGCCCAGCCACGGGCGAGTGCTCCAGCGACACCGCGAAGATCTGATTGGGCCGCATCTCAAACTGACTCGCGTGCGCGACGTCATTGAGGCACGCATGCGCCGTGTTCCAGAACGCCGGCTCGAAACTCCGCCCGCACTGCTCCGCCAACTGCGTCAGTTCCCGCGCCGTGCGAGGCGTCCGCGACTCCAGCACGCCCGCCAGTTGCAGCAGCGCGTTGTACCACAGCGCATTGATCTCCACCGGCTTGCCAGAGCGGGGCGTAAACACCACGCCATCCCGCCGCGCGTCCATCCACGTGAGCTGCGTGCTCGCGTCCCCCGCGCTCACCAGCCCGTCCTTGGGATCCACGCGGATGTGATGGTCCGTCCCCGCCCGATACGCATCGATCACATCCAGACACGCCTTGCGCAGATGCGCCTCAAACCCCGCGACATCCCCGCTCGCCCGAACATACCTGCAGCACGCGATCACAAACCACAGGCTCGCATCAACCGTGTTGTACTCCGCCAGCCCGCTGCCATTGTCAAAGCAGTTGGGAATCAGCCCCCGCCGCCGCAGCCCCGCAAAAGCCCGCAGGCAATCCAGCGCCTCGCCAAAGCGCCCGCACGTCAGCAGCAATCCTGGCATCGCAATCGCCGTGTCACGCCCCCAATCGCTGAACCACGGATACCCCGCGATGATCGACGTCAGCGGCTTGTCCAATCCCGAGCTCATCGTGGGATCCACGCGCCGCACCACGAACTGATCCGCCGCGATCGCAAGGCGGGCCTGCGTCGCGTCCGTTTCGCCCCCGCCCCCTAACGCACCCACCAGCGCGCCCAGCCTCGCCGCCTCACCCGCGAGAGCCTGCTCAAACCCCGGAATGCCGGCAAACGCCTCCTCCTCCGCATCCGCACCCGCCGCGACCATTACCTCGACCCGCGCCTTCATCGCTTCGCCCGAGCCAATCCGCGCGACAAAGCACCCCGGGCTCCACACCTGCTCCCGCCAGCCCTGCCCGCGTTGCCAGTCCTTGCGATAGCACAGGTTGTTCCACCACTGCGGCTCATCCACAAACCGCCCCGAAGCGCTCCCCTCACGCAATCCCATCCGCACATCCGCCAACCGATGCGCCAGCCGCACGCCCCGCTCGCTCGCTTCCACCTGCACCCGCAGTTGCTCGCGCCGCTCCACAAGATCGTGAAAGTCCCGCAAGGGCGTGAGCGGCCGCACTTCCAAATACGCCTCGGTCCCCACGCAGCCCTCGATGTCGTACACGATGCTCGCCGCGTTCCGCTCGCGATGCAGCAGCAGTGTCCGCCGCACCGTGCAGTCCGTGCCGCTTGCTTCGTCCCGCACGCGATACGTCCACGCGCACGCCCCCGCGCTCAGCCGCTCAAACCGCACCAACCGCGCCGCCCCCGTCGGGCTCTCCACCGCCTGGTTTGGATCACGCTCCGCAAACACAAACGTGGACAAGTCCACCCGCACAAAGTTCGCCTCGCGACCGCCCCCCGAGCCTGCCGCTACCTCACTCGCCCCCGCCTTGCGCAGCATCAACCACTCCGCGCACGCCGACAACGCCACAAACCGCCCGACAGGCGGACGCAACGCCGCAATCAACCACGCGTGATACCGCCGATCCAATCCGCCCAGCGGATTGCCCATCGCAAAACCGCCCAGCCCGTTGGTGAGCAGCCACTCATCCGCGCCCCGCGCCCCCAGCAGCGGTTGCTCCAGCACAATGCCGCCAGGCAGAGAAGCCACTTGCTCACCACCCGTTCTCGTCGTCGCGCCGCTCATCACGCACTGTATTGGTTGCCGATCCCGCCGGAGCGCGCCAACCAACTCTCAGCCACAATCACAACCCCAGCCGCGCCCGCGCCTCCGCCGCCGACACGCCCTCGACATGCACAGTCTTTTCCGGATGCGTCGCGCCCGCCACCAAGCGCACACTCCGCGCCGCAATCCCCAGCCGCGCCGCGAGCAACTCACACACCGCCCGATTCGCACGCCCATCTTCCGGGGGCGAGGCCACCTTCACCTTGAGCCGCTCCCCATACGCGCCCACCACCTCATCCTTGCGACTCCCAGGCACCACCTTGAGCGCAATCGTGCACCCGCGAGCCACATTGTGCTTCGCGGACCCGTCGCCCGGCGAGATGGGGTCGTCCTGAATCATGCGTGCCGGATGGTTGGCCGCTGGAAGGGCTTTGGTTGGTGTGCACGCAGGTTTGACAAAAGCGTTGGAGTTTTCGGAGCGTTGATGTAGACTGGTGCGAATCGAAACCCGGCACAAGCCGGGTAGTTTCGGAGCAGCAGTACTAGAGAGATAGTCAGCATGCGTGGAAGAGTCGTGCAGTGTGTGTCCCTTGCGTGCGCGATCGCCGCGCTCTGTGGGCACGCTCGCGCCCAACTCGCTCAGGACCAAGTCCTCCTCGTCTACGACAGCCGCATCGCCGACAGCCGCGACGTCGCTGAGTACTACGCCGGCTCCCGCAAAGTGCCAGGCGGCACCGGCACCGAGCCCGGCGTCCGCCCGCTCGTGCACGTGCTCAATCTCGCCAACGCCGGCGTCCCCGCCTCCCTCCCCGGCAACATCTCCTACGCCAACTTCGCCACCAACCTCCGCAGCCCCATCCGCCAGCACCTGCTCGCGACCAACCTCACCCGCCGCGTCCGCGGCATCGTCCTGACCAAGGGCCTGCCCCATCGCGTGCAGGACACCAACAACCCCAACAACGCCGATGCGCCCACCAACGGCACCGGCGCGTTCATCCCCGAACTCGAAGCCAGCGACGTCACCAGCGCAAGCGTCGACGCCGAACTCACCCTGCTCTGGCAAGACCTGGACTCTGGCGAAGCCGGCGGCCCGGGCGACAGCCGCGCCGACGGCGTGATCCAGAATCCCTACCGCTGGCTCGTCCGTTCGCTCGCGACCTACGACAACACCAACATCGCCTCCACCAAGACGCTGCAGACCTCCCTGCCCGCTGGCCTGGGCCCATACTGGTCCATCATCGGCGCGGGCAACAGTCCCTCGCGCCTCAATCCCGGCGACATCTACGCCGTGACTCGCCTCGACGGCCGCACCGTCCCAGTCGTCCGTGCCATGATCCAGCGCGCCCAGAACCTGCACATCAACGTCGCGACCGCCGCCCTGCTCTTTGACGAAGACGGCGCAGACCTCGACGCCAGTTCCTCCGTCTTCCCCACCAACAACGGCGACGACTACGAAACCACTGTCATCAACATGACCAACGACGGCCGCTTCCGCCCCGCTCAGAACGTCCCGCCTCCCAACGTCCTCTACAACAACCTCCCCGGCGCCCTCCAGTTCTTCGTCGGCCCCAACCTCGCCCAGGGTGTGTCGTGGAACGGCGGCATCATCCGCCCCGAGCCCGTCATCCTCATCGCCTCCTACGGCGCAAACCACAGCGGCGTCCCAACCACCTCCGCCGGCCAAGGCGGCGGCACGATCTACGCCACCACCTTCAACCTCGCCAACGGAGCGATCTTCAACACCATCGAGAGCTACAACGGCCGCGACTTTGGAGGCCTGGGCCAGCTCGCCGCGTACCCGCAGATGCAAGCCGCGGACTTCCTCAACGCCGGCGGCACCTTCGCCGTCTGCAACGTCTGGGAACCCCTCGCCGACACCATCCCAGACAACGTTTTCCTCGTGAACAACTTCGTGCTGGGCAACCTGTCCTGGGCCGAGGCGAGTTGGACCAGCATCCCCGGCCTCTCGTGGATGCAGATGAGCGTGGGCGAACCGCTCGCCCGCGTCACGCGCTCGAGCGAAGACTTCAACGCCAACCAACGCGTGACCGCCGACGATGTCTACCTCTGGCAGGCTCTCCCCGCAGGCGACCTCGCCAAGGACGTCAACCGCAGCGGCACCGCCGACACGACCGACCGCGGGTTCATCATCAACTCCGCCCGCGCCGCCGAACGCGTCAACATCTTCGCCGGTCGCTAGCCCCGCCATACCCACCATTGATCGCCACGATTCCGCACGTGCGCGTGCGGATCTTCTCTGCAAGCCTCGGTCTACCCTCGGCCCTACGCCCACCATCAGGGCGTCTCAGGACTCCAAGGCATCACGCAGTTTGTGTTCCGAAGTTCCAACGACCGGAGGCGCGCGTGGCAGATCAGCACAAGTCCGAATCCAACACCAGCACCCTCACCGCCGCGGCGGGCGCAAGTCCCACCACTCCTCCCGAGCCGCCCGAAACGCCCGTCGACTTCGTCACGCCCCAGTTGACGCTCAAGTCCATCGGCACCGGCATGATCGTGGGCGGCTTGCTCAGCATCTGCAACGTCTACACAGGCCTCAAGATCGGCTGGGGCCTCAACATGTCCATCACGGGCATCCTGCTCGCCTTCGCCTTCTGGTACGCCCTCAGCAAGATCACCGCGGGTAGCGTCAAGAACATCAACAAGCTCGAAAACAACGTCAACCAATCCGCCGTCTCCGCCGCCGGTGCAGTGAGCAGCGCGGGCCTCGTCTCCGCGATCCCCGCCCTCACCATGATTGAAGGCACGACCTGGCCCTGGTGGCAGCTCTTCCTTTGGATCAGCGTCGTGTGCATGGTCGGCATCTCGGTGGCCATGGGCCTGCGCCGCCAGATGATCATCCGCGACAAACTGCCCTTCCCGGGCGGCCTCTCCTGCGCCGCAACCCTCAACGAAGTCTACAACACCGGCAGCGAAGCCTTGAAGCGCGTCGGTATGCTGGGCGTCGGCGCGCTCTTTGGCGCGCTCTTCAAACTGCTGGAGATCTTCAAGCTCACCAAGCAGGCAGTCTTCGGCCTCACGATGGGCCCGGGCAACGTCCCCATCAGCACCTATTCCTTCGGGCTCGATCCCACCCTCGTCATGGTCGCCGTGGGCGGCCTCGTCGGCTTCCGCGTCTGCTGGTCCCTGCTGCTGGGCGCAATCGTCTCCTGGGGCATCATCGGGCCCAGACTGGTCGCCGATGGCACCACCCCCGAATCCCGACGCAACATCGGCGAGTGGCTCCTCTGGCCAGGCGTCACGCTCATGGTCGTCGCCAGCCTCGTCGCCTTCGCATACTCCGTCCCCGCGATCATCCGCGCCTTCAAGGGCACCGGCAACGCCGACGATCCCAACGCCCCCAAGACCGACACGGGCGAAGTCTCCCGCAAGTGGTTCTTCTTTTCCATGGGCGTCGCCCTCATCCTCGCCGTCATCCTCCAGACCTGGTTCTTCAACATCACCTGGTGGGCCGCGATCATCGCCGTGCTCCTGTCCTTTGGCCTCGCTGTCGTCGCCTCGCGAGTGAGCGGCGAGACCAACGTCACGCCCGTGGGCGCGATGGGCAAGGTCACGCAACTCGCCTTCGCCGCCATCTCCCCCGCCAACCCCGCCGCAAACCTGATGTCCGCCAGCGTCACCGCCGGCGCAGCCAGCCAGTGCGCCGACCTCATGCACGACCTCAAGACCGGATACCTGCTGGGCAACATCGCCCGCTACCAAGTCGTGGGCCAGATCGCCGGCTCCATCGTCGGCGCGGCGGTGGGCAGCTACTTCTACCTCATCCTGATCCCCGACCCCAAGACCATGCTGGGCACCGCGGAATGGCCCGCCGTCGCCGTGATCCAGTGGAAGGCCGTTGCCGAAGTCTTCAAGAACGGCATCGACAGCCTCCCCGCCGGCGCGATCACCGCCATGATCATCGCAGGCGTCGTCGGCATCATCCTGCCCACGCTCGAGAAGCTCGCTCCCAAGGCCAAGCAGTTCATCCCCAGCGCCGCCGCCGTGGGCCTGGGCTTCGTGATCTCAGGCAGCAACAGCATCTCGATGTTCCTGGGCGGCTGCATCGCCCTCGTGCTGACCAAGCTCGCCCCCAAGTGGTCCGATCGCTTCCTGGTCACGATCTGCGCTGGGGTCATCGCCGGCGAAAGCCTCACCGGCGCAGGCGACGCCCTGCGATTGGTCTACTCAGGCCTGGCGAACAAGCCGACGCCCTGATATCAGAAAAGGCAGAATCACCACGGAGGGCCACAGAGAGCCACGGAGATTGCACGGAGAGAAGACCGAGAGGAAGACAGAAAACAACCCGCGGACGTTAGCGGATCAGCGCGGATCAGACAGAAAACCATGTCTTGAAATCCGCGTTCATCCGCGCGAATCCGCGGCCCCTCTTCTCTCCGTCTCTTCGTCTCTTCTTCCCTCCGTGGCTCCCCGTGGCCCTCCGTGGTGAACTTCTTCTTCACGCCTTCGGCCTGATCGCCAGAATGCTCCGATGCGCATCCCGCAGCACCTGCTCCGCCGTGCTGCCCAGCAGGATGTCATGCAAGTTGCTGGCTCCCCGCGTCCCCAGCACGATCAGGTCCACGTTCTGCTTCTTTGCAAACTCCGCGATCGCCTTGCCGTGGCTCTTGTGCGGGATCGCGTGGAACGTGGGCTTGGCCCACACCACTTCAGGCCGCCCGGCGCCCACAAACTGCTCGATCTGCTTCTCCAGCGTCTGCTGATACTGCGTGCGGAACGCCTCGGTCGACTCCGGGCTGCCTGCCTTGGGCTTCAGGCGGTCCCAAGGCGGCGTGTACGCGTAGACCACGTGCAGCGTCGCTCCCTCCAGCGCCGCGAACCGCAGCGCCTGCTCCACTGCTTCCTTGGACGTGGGCGAAAAGTCCACCGCCACCAGAATGCTCTTGAACGGCCCCGTCTGCGTCTGATGCACCAGCAGCACATCGCAAGGCGACCGCCGCACGCACGACCCGGCGATCACGCCCACGCCCTTCTCGCCCCGACCGTCAACCAGGCTCCCGCCGTGGTTGCCCATCACCAAGAGCCCCGCGCCGATCTTCTTCGCCTCATGCGTGATCGACGCCACCGGGCTGCCAATCTCAATGCTCAGCGGCACGTTCTTGGCCCCGCCCAGTTCGCCGTGGTGGTCCGTCCAAGCGTGCCACATCTCCCGTGACTCGCGCAGCAAGCTGTCCGTGATCTGCATCTGAAACCCCGACATCTCCCCAGCCAGCGGAATCACCGCAACCGTGTCGACCACATGCATCGCATGCAAGTTCGCCCCGGCCGCGTTCGCAAGCCGCACCGCATGCCCCACGGCGATCCGGGAACTAGGCGAAAAGTCGACCGCAACCAGCATGGTCTTCAAGGCTGTACTCATGGCCTGCTCCTTGGTAACCCCCGTCACACCAAATCATAGCCCATCAAAGGACCACCGTATCCGATATTACCCTGAGGCCCCAACCGCCAAGACCCAGCAGGCCTCACGCATGGGTTGACCGCTTGAGGTCTCCCCCACGTCCGCAAACCCCCGCCCCACCCCCGCACTCGCCACCATAAAACCCACTTTTTTCTTGCCAATCCCCAAACCCGCGGCACACTTCCCGGTACACCTATCGGAGGAGCAGCGAGCAAGGCATGGAGACTGTGCCATGCTCACCGTGTGTTGGAATTGGATTGCAGTCGGGGCCGCAACGCTGGCCGGGTCGTCCGCCGCCCTCGCCCAAGTCGACCCCGCCTCCGGCATCGACTTCGTGACGGTGGGTGCCGTCGGCAACGCGCCTTGGGCCGGCAACGGCACCCCAGGCGACCGCGCCATCGGCCGCGGCAGCGTCAACTACGAATACCGCATCGGCAAGCACGAAGTGAAGTCCAACGAGTGGGCGGAGTTCTTCACGGCAGCGCTCGATCGGCCAGTGGGCGATTCGATTCCGCATGTTGGACTGCCGTTCACGAGCGGGATGATCGCGATCACGCCGCAGAACAGTCAGAATCCCAACGCTCAGGCGTTCACGACCACACCTGCGTCAGAGTGGCGCGCAACAGGTGGTATCAGTTGGCGCACCGCCGCGATCTACTGCAACTGGCTGCACAACGGCAAGGCCACCAATCGCGAGGCGTTCCTCAGCGGCGCATACGACGTGAGCACGTTCGGGCTCGCGCCCATCGGGTTTAGCGACCAGCGCGAGCGCAGCCCGGGTGCCAAGTACTTTGTGCCGAGTTGGGATGAGTGGCTGAAGGCCTCGCACTACGACCCCAACAAGCAGAATGGCGATGGCACGCTCGGCGGCTGGTGGCTTTTCAGCAACTCAACCGACACGACAATCACGTACGGACCACCCCCAAGCTTCGGCGGCGATGGCACGGGCATGGCGAACGCGGGGTTTGACCTGCCGGGCGCATTGGACTTCCAGATTCCGCTCAACTCGTATCCGAATGTGCGCACGCCGTGGGGATTGGTGGATGCGGCAGGGATGACGAGAGAGTGGACGGAGGAGGCGGTGCTCACCGCAGGCCAACTGGTAGCTCGGAGAGCAGATGGAAGCTACTGGACCCAATCGGGCGGCGTGGCGTTTTTCTCTGATCAGGTGATTTCAGCAGGAAGTGATGATCCAGACATAGGGTCGCTCATTTATGGATTTAGGATTGCTGCGGTTGTTCCCTCCCCGTCAACCTTCGCAACGGGGCTCTTGGGGATTTACTTCTTGTCGCGAAGAAGAAGACTCGGAGGATCCGATGCGACGGTCCACTCGCCATCGTTTCCGGTCATGCGCGTTGTGTAGCAGTTGCTGATGTGATCACGCTCGGGTTCGCGTGCCACGGCTCTGCGACCAGTCGGTCGTCGCTCTCTTCCCTACCGCACCTTCAGCGACGCCAACGCCAACACCAGCAACAAAATCGAAATGATCCAAACCCGCATTCCCACCTCGACCAAGCACCCACCACACCCAATCGCAACGCCGGCAGGATGTGGCTCGGTGCGATTACTCGTTTAAGGCCGTGCCACCTGCCAATAGTCTGCAGGAGCAGCGTCGTTCCCGAAGGTTGCGAGCGTTGGAATCGTGCATCGCAGCAGAGTGCTTGTTCACCGGTAGTATCGCTGGCTCAGCACAAGTACGACACCGGAGTCCTTGTCCGAGTAGGATGGAGAGGCGGAAATGCTGATATCAGGATTGCCATAGATGGTCGCGACCGGCAGTACCTCCCCTAACTCACGACGCTTCAAACAGACTACTTCAATCGCGTTCTCGGAGACAAGCGAGGGAGAAAGACTACTTGATGTGAGAAGCACGTTCAGGCCGTCACAGAGCGTCGTGCGATCTGGTGCCGCGAGGTACCAGAACACCTCGTAGCCCGTTGAATCAGACAGTGTGAGGGCCGCGTGCAGATAAAGCCCTGTGGCCTTGCCCTCGAAGAGCACCGAGACATGCCTGCGACCCCAGAAGCTCCGCGTATCCATCTCGAACGGCAATTGATCTTTGGAGAGAACAATCTCTTGGCTCGGTGCATTCTTGTTTTTGAGCAGCACCAGCGAAACGATCACGATTGCGAGAATCAAAATCGCGACAATGGCTCTTTTGACTCGGACGGACTGGGTCGATGATTTGTTGGCCATGATCCTCGCTTCGCTGGATGATGTTGCCGGATCAACTACCGCACCTTCAACGACGCCAGCGCCAACACCACCAACAAAATCGAAATGATCCAAAGCCGCGTGACCACGCGTTGTTCTGGCCAGAGTTCCGTGCCATCCACATCACGATTCAGGTGATGATGAAACGGCGCGCAGCGGAAGACGCGTTTGCCGCCCGTCAGTTTGAAGTAGTAGCGCTGGATGACCACCGACATGATCTCGGCGATGAAGACGCCGCACATCAGGAGGACGACGAACTCCTGGCGGATGGCCACGGCGATGTAGCCGATCACGCCGCCCAGGGCGAGGGCACCGGTGTCGCCCATGAACACATGCGCGGGGCCGCAGTTCCACCACAAGAAGCCCAGGCACGCACCGGCGGTTGCGCCGGCGAGAATCGCGAGTTCGCCGCTCCCGGGCAAGTGCGGCACGAGCAAGTACGTCGCCGCGTCCTCGTCGCCCGCGACCAGACACAGCACAAATATCCCAAACGCCACCGCCGCGGAAATCCCGCCCGCGAGGCCATCCATCCCATCCGTGATGTTCACGGCGTTGCTCATCCCGGCGATCATCAACGCGACGACGGCGATGAAGATGACCATGGGCAGATAGATCAGGCTGGGGTTGGCCTGCCACTGCGGCTCACGCTGCGCGGGGGTCTGCTCTGCGGTGGGGATGGTCGCGATCGAGGGTTGCGCGGGGGGTTGTGACGCGGGTTGGTTGGGCTCCGACGGCGCGACGGAGCGCTCCGGCCGGACGTACGTCTTCTGTAGCGGCAGCGTCAGCACGTGCGACATCGACTGCGAGTTGGGCTGGTCGATGATCGCGCTGCTGGTGGGCAGTGGGGGGCGGACGAACAGGAAGTACCCGACCATGATCCCGACGCCAAACTGAAAGATCAGTTTCTCCCACTCCTGCAAGCCCTGGCGGCCGCTGCCGCGTTGCTTGGCGGTGAGTTTCAGCCAGTCGTCTGCAAAACCGACAAGCGCGAGCCAGACAAGGACGATCAGGCCAAGCTGGATGAAGCGTTCGGAGAGGTCGGCGAGCAGGAACGTGCACAGGCCGATCGCGCCGACGATCAGGATGCCGCCCATCGTGGGCGTGTTGGCCTTGCTGCCGGCGGCGGCGGCCAGGAGCTGGGTGTCGGACTGGCCCGTGTCGCCAATCTTCTTGCGAGCAAGCCACGCAATCACGCGCGGGCCCAGGAAGAGCACGACCGCGAACGAAAGCGCGGCGGATGCAAGAGCGCGAAACTGGATCTGATCGAGCAGGCGAACGAGCCAGTAGACGTCGTGGTCGATGAGCCAGGACTTTGCGTGTTGGAGGAGGAGGTAGAGCAAGAGGAAGTGGGAAAGAGACTGAGAGACTGAGAGATGGAGAGACGAAGAGACGGAGTGGGGAAGAGCGACTGAGCGACAGTGGGGGATTAGTAGGTAGGGGTGGGTAGTGAGGATTTGGGTTCGGTGATGGTGGTGGCTGGGGGTTGGGGCCAGCGTTGCTTCAGTGTCGTCAGGATGCGCTCGAGGGACATGCCGCGGCTGCCTTTCAGTAAGAGGGCGTCGGCGGGTTGGATGAGCGCGGCGATGCTTGGGAGGGTGTCTTCGGTGAGGGCGGGGATGAGTGCGGTGTTGGGCGAGGCGTTGGCGGCGGCCTGATTGCTGTGCTGCTGCCAAACCTGCTGCCAAATGGGGCCGACGAGCACGAGTTGGTCGATCGGCTTGAGCGACTTGGTTGCCGCGGCGAGGACTTCGGCGTGCAGTGCCGGGCCGGAAGGGCCCAGTTCCAGCATGTCGCCCAGCACGACGACGCGGCGGGGCGCGCGTGCGGCGAAAGCGGCGAAGGCTTGCAGCGCGGCGAGCATCGAGTCTGGGTTGGCGTTGTAGCAGTCGTTCACGACGTGGATCGACGACGCGGCGCTGCCGCCCGTGGTGATGACGCTGCGTTCGAGGCGCATGGGCGGGCCTTGAGCGATCGCGAGACCGGCGGCGATGGTGGCGTCAGTCAGGCCCAGGGCGCGGCCGGCGGCGATCGCGCCGGCGGCGTTCGAAGCGTTGTGCGCGCCCAGCAGGGGCAGACGCCAACTCGTGCCGTCGGCGAGGGTGAAGGTGAGGCCGTCGAGGGATTGGGTGGCGGTAGCGACCCGGGTATCGGCGGATGCGGAGAAGCCAAAGGTGTGCAGGCGCAACGCACGGCCGGCCTTGGCGGCGCGGGCGATTTCGTCGTGCACGGCGGCGAGCAACTGCGGGCTGTCGGCGTTGACGATCGCCACGCCCCCATCGCGCAGGCCTCGTAAGAGGCTGGCTTCCTCGCGGGCAACGCCCGAGAGGTCGCCTAAGCCTTCGAGGTGTTCGCGTCCGAGGCTGGTGATGATCGCGAGATCGGGTTCGACGATCTCCGCGAGCGGCGCGAGTTCGCCCGGCGCGTTGGTGCCGACTTCGCAGATAAGGGCTTGGTCCTGCAACTGTGCGGAGAGGAGCGTGAGCGGAACGCCGATGGCGTTGTTGAAGCTCTTGGCGCTGCTGCGGACGCGCAGGCCGCCCGAGCCAGCCATTGAGCTGCCGCCCGCGCCGGCGAGCGCGGCGTGCACGAGTCGCACGGTCGTGGTCTTGCCGTTGCTGCCGCCGATGGCGAGGATGATGGCGGAGAGCGTGCGGCGGTACGCCGCGCCGAGATCGAGCAGCGCAGCGGCGGTGTCTCGGACGAGGACGACGGCGACTTGGCCCGCGCGGGGGTGCGTGCGTGCGGCGTGCCAGGCGGATTCGTCTTGGATGATGAGGGCGGCGGCGCCCTTGTCCATCGCTTGCGTCAGGAACCCGTGGGCGTCGTGCTTTTCGCCCTTGAGGGCGAGGAAGACCTGGCCCGGCGCGACGGCGCGGGTGTCGGTGCTGAGGCCCTGGAGGGTGAAGGGAAGCTCGCCTGACTGGCGGCGCGGGGCGGCGAGCCAGGTGCCGCGGACGTGGGCGGCGAGGGTGTCGATGCGCCAGAAGGCGGATGGGATGATGGATGCGCTCATCAGGGGGTGGCCTTCCTGGAGGGGCGGTTGGTGGTGGTTGCGGCGCGGGGGCGGGGCTTGGGTTGGTGTTCGGGAGGAGCGAGCGCGGGATAGCCCGCGCTGGTGAGGGCGGCGCGAGCGACTTCGCGGTCGTCAAAGTGCGTGGTGATTGTGCCGCCCTTGCCATCGGGCAGGATCTGTTCGGTTTCGTGGCCTTTGCCGGCGATCACGATGACGTCGCCTGGCTGGGCTTGTTCGATGGCGGTGTGGATGGCGCGGGCGCGTTCGACCTGGACCTGGACTTTGGGGCGATGGCCGGTTGGGATCCCGGCGAGGACTTGATCGACGATGTCGCTGGGGCGTTCGGTGCGGGGGTTGTCGCTGGTGACGATCACTTGATCGGCAAGCTGCGCCGCGGCGAGGCCCATGCGGGGGCGTTTGGTCTTGTCGCGATCGCCGCCACAGCCGAAGACGCACCAGAGGCGGGGCGAACTTGGGGCCGAGCGTGCCGCGCCGGCGACGGCGTCGATGGTTTGGCCGTGCGCGCGGTCGGGCATGACGTGGGCGACAGCGGACAGGACGTTGGCGAGGGAGTCGTCGCTGTGGGCGTAGTCGACGAAGACGTGGACGGGGGAACTGAGCGCGGAGACGCGTTCGAGGCGGCCGGGCGGGGGCTGGAGGTCGGCGAGGCCGGACTTGAGGGCGTCGAGCGGCAGGCCCAGTTCGTGAGCGACGGCGAAGGCGGCGAGGAGGTTGAAGGCGTTGAACTTGCCGATGAGCTGGGTGGTGGCTTCGATGGGGTCAAAGCTGTTGGCGGGGCCGGTCAGGCGGACCTTCATGCCCTGCATCGATTGCGAGAGGATCGTGCAGGTGTAGTCGTAGCCGCGGTCGTGGTGGTGGGTCGCGTCGAGGACGGCGAGGCGGCGGACGGGGGCCTTGCAGTCTTGGATCATGCGGGCGTGCCAGGGGTCCAGGGCGTTGACGAGGGCGACGCCTTGGTCGTCTACGAGTTCGAACAGGCGAGCCTTGGCGGCGGCGTAGTTGTCCATCGTGCCGTGGTAGTCGAGATGGTCGCCTGTGAGGTTGGTGAAGACGCCCGCGCGGATTCGGAGGGCGTCGGCGCGTTTCTGGTGGAGGGCGTGGCTGGAGATCTCCATCGTCGCGGCGACGCAGCCGGCTTCGAGCATCCGCGCCAGCGTGCGGCTGACTTCGATGGCGGGGGGCGTGGTCATCATGGCGCGGGCGGTTTCGACGCCGTCGTCGATCTGCACGGTGCCGATGAGGCCGCAGCGGCGTTTGGAAGCGTTGAAGAGCTGCCAGATGAGGTACGTGATGGTGGTCTTGCCGTTGGTGCCGGTGACGCCGATGATGTCGAGGGCGTTGCTTGCCGAGCCATAGAAGGCTTCGCCGATGAGGGCGCTGGCGAGCAGGGCGTCTTCGCAGGCGAGGATGGGGACGGAGAGGTCCAGGCTGGCGAGGGAGGGGTCGTCGGTCAGGATCGCGGCGGCGCCGGCCTCGACGGCGGATCGGGCGAAGGCCTTGCCGTCGGACTTGAGGCCTTTTCTGGCGATGAAGAGGCTGCCTGGGACGACGGTGCGGGAGTCCTCGGTGATGTCGCAGATGCGGATGCTGGCGATGTCGCCGGGGAGGGTGGTGACGGGGCGGCCCTGGGGGCCAATGAGGGCGACCGGCGGCGAACTTTGGGGGCGTGCGCTCGCCGCGGGGACGCGCGGCGAGCGGGCGATCAGGTCAAGCAACGCATCCAGCCGCATCCGCCGAGCCTCCGCGGGGTGGGGGGGTTTGGGCAGTTTGTGGGGGCGAAAGCCCCAACAGACAACCGGCGCGATCCGTCGCGCCGAGTGGGGATGGTATCGACCGGGCGAAGCGGAAAACGCGCGATTTCGCGGGGGAATTGGGGCTGGTGTGGGGCGCGGTCGGCGTGGGGGCGAGAGGCTGGGGGCGTTTGGGGAAGACGAAGAGGATGGAGGCGGCGGCGGGGCGAATTCCACGCAGCAGGTGGACGATCGAGATCTCATCGAGCGGTAGGGGACAGGAGCTGTACCTTCAAACTCGAAGCGATGTATGCGAATGGGTTGGTGGGACGGGCATGGCGGGTGGCTTGCTTCAATCTGCCTCGGAGCAGGCAGATCGATGGCACGATTCGAGGATTGATGCCGCCTGCCCAACAAAGCCAAGCGACGCACAGGACGAGGATTTTCTCGCGATGCGGGTGCGACCCTGAGTTCCGCCACAAGCATCGCCGCCCAAAGCTGCGGCGAAGCGTGTGGCACGCTACTGGATCAACTTGTGCCACCCGCCCCGCGACTGCATGATGTTGCCGATGCGCCACTTCACGCCGTTGCACCCATTCAGCCGCAGTCTGTTGCCGACGAGCAACAGTTGGACCCGCACTCAAGTCCTCAAAACTCTGTGGATAACTGAATCCACCCACGCTGCATCGCCACCCCCCGGTGCGCTGCGTTCCCACCCCGAGACCCCTCCAAAGTGCGCTGCGTCACCACCCCCATAAACCTATAGACATACCGATACCCCTTCCTGTGGCAGAAGCAGATCAACCGTGAACAAGCACTACCTCCGGAGCGGACTCAGCAGCAGGGACTGACCTTCCTGAGGAGATGTCCTTTGCGAATGTGCGCAACTTGACGAACGCTACCCATCATTTCTTGCTCACCCGCCCACATTCAGGACACACCACACCAAATGCACTCTTAACATCGTAACCACACATAGCACACAAACCACTCTTGCTGCGTACATGAGGCCGATACACTTTTAGAAAAACAAAACAACAAGCCAATACTAAAAGCAATAAACAGATTACGATTACAACAAGCACATTAACTATTATCACACTTTGTCGTTCATCTCGAACCGCAGAAGATTCTCGCGCAAATGACATCGATGCAACAACATCTCTGCCAAATTCATCATCCTCTGCAATCTTTCGTATAATTTTTCCAGATGCATCGTCTGTAAAATTAACTACTCTGTAACGCAGAATCCATATACTCCCAACATCAAAAACCAACGCGTCAGAAGTGTTGAAAAACATATTGCCGTATAACTGACAACCATCATGACGACGAAGTGTGATTCTGCTATTACAAACATAAACTGGGACAGACTGCGAAGCATTCTGAGGGCTTTCTGCCACAATTCGGACAATACCTCGAGATATCAAGTAATAGGTCGCAGCTAGAACCACGACAGAAACCACAGTGATCGCGATGATGTAAACCGATATTGGCTTTATCGTTGGCATGGCCTGAGTCTCATGCATCCAGAGCGATTCGGATCCCTGCAAACAGGTGGTGATTCAGGATCGAGATAAGGCACGCCGGTCACTGAATCATATCGTTCACACGTAACGCATTGGTACAACTGAACGGGCGATGCATTCTCACCGCTATCTGAGGAGTACGTGGGTGCTACCCAGTTTCCGAATTCAACTCCGAATCCAGCCCATCCGGCTGATATTGAGGTTACGATTCGCCTGTTCACAGCTATCGAAGCGAAACGATAAAGCGCATGGACTCCGATGGTATTGGAATCAGTTGGATCGTGAAATGCATCACCCCACTGGGTTGCAATGTTTGAAGAAACATCATAAAATCCAAGAAAAGTCTCTAAACCATTTATCGACGTTGGCGAGATGTTTCCACCCGGAAATGTTGAAGGAATTTTGTCCGCGATGATCAATGTCCTTTGGGCCGATCCATCTCCTGACCACCTTGCAGTGCACCTAAAGGCGAATCCAAAGTTCGGATTTCGCATAAAAAATCCTATACGCGTTGGAGGTCTGCGCCCCGTTGGGTTGCGACCCATGGTGATTGATGGATTCGTACTCGAACTTGTTCGCCATTCAATGTCAGAATTGGTAGCTCGTTGTACAACTAACGCTCGCATATCAATGCGATATGTCAATCCATTAGCATTTGGAGGTAAATTAAATGTGAGAGTTTGTTGATACGGGACGGACCACTTCGTACCCGTAAGCCAACTTCCATCATTAGCTTGCGAGTATGCTGGACACACTTGAGCAGGACAATCCACACCGCCTGGAACCAATCCAGATGGATCAGAATCGGAGATGGGTGTGCCACCTACGTATTCAAATAGATTGAAGCCTCCGAGGTATCCAATTGGATCACGTGTGATCCAACGTCCAATTTCCGGCACATAAGCTCGATGCCGCACGTGATACGCTGCCACGCTGTGGTCGAATTCATATCCTGCATAGCCCTTCCTGTTGCCGATGCGGCTTAGCCTTCCGCCAGAGCGAGCACTGCTGCCATTGCTCCAGCCGCTGGCTTCGGTATAGGCGGCATTGAACGCCG
Source organism: Phycisphaerales bacterium (assembly GCA_022843045.1). Lineage (GTDB taxonomy): Bacteria > Planctomycetota > Phycisphaerae > Phycisphaerales > UBA1924 > BJHL01. Next base: position 32,480 of record JALHOJ010000016.1, on the reverse strand, counting down.
TGTCATCGTCGGGGTTGAAGCTCGATCCGTCAAAGTCAAAGTCCACAGGGATCGCAGCTCCGCTGGGCGTTTCGCTGTACAGGTCGGCCCAGTCCGAAGCATCCGTGCTGTTCACCGTGCCATCACGATTCACATCCGCCGCGGCGAACGCCTGGGCCGTGCCATAAGAGGTGTAGCGGATGAACTCGGTTGGCTGGCCATCGCTCTTCGTGATCGCGACCACGTCGGCCCGCCAGTTCTGGGCGTAGAACCGCCGCTCTTCGAGCGCGGAGTCCGCCGCGCTGGTCCAGCCCGTGTTGGCGTCTCGATCACGCACGATCACACTATCAATATACGAGGAACCGCCCCGACCCACAAGCCCAGTTGGCACACACCACTAGGATTCTCTCGAGATGCAGTTTGCCCTCCCCCCCGCCCCCTCGCCGAGTATCGCCGCGCAAAGCTGGGGCGAAGCATGGGGCACGGGTGGAGGTTGCTGGAAGTGACGTGTGGATCGGCATGTTTCCCATGCCGCGAAGCGAGAGGGGCGGGTGGGTCAGAGGATGAGCATGGCGTCGCCGAAGGAGTAGAAGCGGTAGCGGTGCGCGACGGCGGCTTCGTAAATGCGCTTGACGCGGGCGAGGCCTTCGGAGGGTGAGTGGGGGGCGCGCGGGGGGTCGGGCTCGAGGAGGCTGGCGATCATGGCGAGGAGGGTGCTGCGGGGGAGGTGGAAGTTGGTGAGGAGGCCCTGGGTCCAGCGCCAGCGGTAGCCGGGGGTGATGAGGAGGTTGGTGTCGAGCCAGGCTGGGGGTGGGGATGGTGGCGGCACGGGGGTGTCGGTAGTGGACATCGCGCGGGCGTAGCTTTCGACGGTGCGGGCGCTGGTGGTGCCGACGCAGATCACGCGGGCGTCATTAGTGGTACGAGTCGCGCGGATGGTGTCCATCACGTCACGGGCGATGGCGCAGCGCTCGTGGTGCATGGGGTGTTGCTCGACGAATTCGGTTTCGACGCTTTTGAAGGTGCCCAGGCCCACGTGCAGGACGACTTCGGCCCGGCGGACGCCCATCGCGGCGAGGGTGGCGAGCAGTTCGGGAGTGAGGTGCAGGCCTGCGGTGGGGGCGGCGACGGAGCCGGTGGTGGGGACGCCAACTTCGCGCGGGGCGGCGAGGGCGGCGGGCGCGGTGTGTTGATGGGTCGCGACTGCGGCGGCGTTCTGGGCGTAGACGGTCTGGTAGCGTTCGCGGTCGGTGGATTCGTCGGTTGTAAGTTCGTGGCGCTTGCGGGCAGCGCGGATGTAGGGTGGGAGGGGTGTGAGGCCGACTTGGTCGAGCACGTCGACGTCGGACGCGGCGATGGGGCCGCCCGAGGCGTGCTCGAGTTGGACGAGCCATGCGCCGCCTTCGCCTTCGAAGCGTTGGAGGAGGCGGAGGCGGCAGCCGCTGTCGTGGCCGGCGCGGCTCAAGAGGCCGACCTGGATGCCTTCCTTCATGCGCTTGCCGGAGAGGAGGGCGACCCAGGTGCGCGAGTGGGGTTCGTTCGTGAAGGCCCCGCCTGGCTGCAAGTACAGGCCTTCGACGCCGCCGTTGGTGTCGATGCGCCAGCCTTCGAAGCGAGCGGGGAGGACGCGGGTGTGGTTGAGGACGAGGAGGTCGCTGGCGCGGAGGAAGCGGGGGAGGTCGCGGATGTGGGCGTGCTCCACGATGTCGCCGGAGGCGCGAGAGACGACCATGAGCCGGGCCGACTCGCGCGGGGTGGCGGGGTGGGTGGCGATGAGGTCTTCGGGGAGGTGGTAGTCGAGGTCGGAGGTGCGGAGCACGGGGGAGGGTAGAGGTGGGCCGGATGATTCACCACGAAGACACGAAGGACACAAAGAGGAAGATGAGGTGGGTGGGTGATGTGTCGCGATGCGATGTGCGTTGCGGTGGGGCGACGCTTTGTGGCGTATGGGCAGCGCGTCGGCATAGACGGAACTGCTGGGTTGCGAGGGTGGGGCGGGTTGGGTGTGGGTGGCGTTTTTATCGTGCAGGCGTTGCGGGCACGCGGGTTTCAACTGGGTTCCATGTCGGACCAGTTGAAGACGCGGGCTTGTCATGCAGGTATCAGCCGTCCATTTCGGCATCCACTCCGCTGTGAGCGCGTGGGCCTGCAGGCCTTGCCCGGTTGTGCCGCGGGCGGCGGTCACGGGGGTGGCGGCGGTGGAGGCGATTCCGACCGCGCCGATTGAGCCGACCAAGACTGAGTTGCTGAGGCCGTTGCCATTCTGGCAGCATCTGGAGCGCGAGAATGTGCGGCGGCCGCTTGGGGTTCTCGGCAAAGGTGGGTTGATTGATGTGATGGCGTAGCAGGGGCGGCGTGGGGTCTGTGCACGAGTTGCATACGGTGATCTTTCTGTTCTGAGAGAAAGATCCACCTTGAGCCTTAAGCACCAACGCCGCCTTCTTGACCACCTCGCACACGAGTCGTACACGCCTGCGCGGGCGGGGGATGTGGCGCGGGACCTCAACATTCCCAGTGACCAACTGCAGGACTTTCTGGATGCGGTGAAGGTGTTTGCGGAGCGGAAGCTGCTGGAAGTGGGGCCGTCGGGGCATCTGATGCTGCCTTCGGTGGCGACGCTGGCGAGCGAGGATGACTCGGCGACGGGGGGAGCTGGGATCGGGCATATCGAGGGGACGTTTCGCAAGAACGCGCGGGGGTTTGGTTTTGTCGAACCGTCGATGAAGATTCGGGAGCGGTCGATCTTTGTGTCGGCGGAAGATGCGGGGGATGCGCTGACGGGCGACACGGTGCGGATCAAGATTTTCCGGGATCGCAAGCCCGGGAGCGATGGGGGGCCGGGGTTTGCGGGGCGCGTGGTTGAAGTCGTCAAGCGGCAGAAGAGCAACTACACGGGGGTTCTGCAGAAGCGCGGGTCGCAGTATGTGATGCTGCCGGATGGGCGGTCGATCACGCAGCCGATTGTGATCAAGGATGCGGAATCGACGAAGGCGCGGGACGGGGACAAGGTGGTGGTGGAGTTGCTCGTGTGGCCCGAAGGGGACATGCTGGGCGAGGGTGTGATTACGAAGGTCTTGGGGGATGCGGGGCGGCCGGATGTTGAGACGCAGGCGGTGATCGCGGCGTATGACCTGCCTGGCGAGTTTCCGGAAGAATGCGTGGAGCAGGCGCGGGAGGCGGGGCGTGATTTTGAGCGGCAGATCGCGGCGTGGAAGGAGAAGGGCTCCAGCACGCTGGACAATCGCCTGGACCTGACGGAAGACTTCATCATCACGATCGATCCGCCGGACGCGAAGGACTATGACGATGCGATCAGCATTCGTCGGACGGATTCGATCGAAGGGGGCGGGTGGGAACTTGCGGTGCATATCGCGGACGTGGCGCACTTCATTCCGCCTGGTTCGGCGCTGGATGTTGAAGGCCGGGAGCGGTCGAACAGTTGCTACCTGCCCAAGCATGTGATTCCGATGCTGCCGGAGGTCTTGAGCAACGGGATTTGCTCGCTGCAGGAGGGCGTGCCGCGGTTTTGCAAGAGCGCGTTCATGACGTATGACCGGCATGGGAACTGCCGGAGCGAGGGCGTGGCGCAGACGCTGATCAAGAGCAGCAAGCGGCTGACGTATCTTGAAGCGCAGGCGCTGATCGATGGGGACTTGAACGAGGCGCGGCGGCATGCGAAGACGCCGCCCAAGTACACGGATCAACTGCTGGAGACGCTGCGCGAGATGAACGCGTGCGCGAAGGCGATCCAGGGGCGGCGGGATCGGGGCGGGATGATCGTGCTGGACCTGCCTGTGGTGGTGCTGGTGTATGACGAGCGCGGGCATGTGGTGGATGCGGAGCGCGAGGATGATGCGTTTACGCACAAGCTGATTGAGATGTACATGGTGGAGGCCAACGAGGTGTTGGCGAGGCTGTTTGAGGGGATGAACGTGCCGCTCCTGCGGCGTATTCACCCCGAGCCGATTCCGGGTGATGTGGATGGGCTGCGGAAGACGGCGATGGTGGCGGGATTCCGGATTCCCAAGAACCCCACGCGCGAGGAGTTGCAGGGATTGCTCAAGGCGACGGCGGGAACGCCGGCGGCGCGGGCGGTGCACATTGCGGTGCTGCGGACGCTGTCGCGGGCGGAGTACAGCCCTGCGCTGGTCGGGCACTTTGCCTTGGCCAGCGAGGCGTATGCGCACTTCACGAGTCCGATCCGGCGGTATGCGGACTTGACGGTGCATCGGGCGTTGGCGGAGTATCTCAAGCGGACGGAGAACGGGCGGAAGCGGCCGCGCGGGGAAGGTGAGCAGAAGGCGCTGGGGCGAGACCTGGTGCGGACGCCCGGGTGCTTGTCTGAGGAGGAATTGGTTGAGATCGGGCGGCACGCGGGGATGCGGGAGCGCAACGCGGAGAGCGCGGAGCGGGAACTGCGGAACTTTTTGGTGCTGCAGTTGCTGGAGAAGCACGTCGGGGAGACGTTCAAGGCGGTGGTTACGGGGTTGTCGCCTCGCGGGATTTTCATTCAGATCGACAAGTACCTCGCGGATGGGTTTGTCAAGAGCGAGGACTTGCCTGGCGACGTCACGCGCGGGAATGTGACGCCCATCTGGAAGATCGATGGAAAGAGCGGCGCGCTGGTGGATATTCGCAGCGGGCGGAGCTTTAACTTTGGGGACAGCGTCAACGTGAAGATCGCGCAGGTGGACCTGGCGAAGCGGCAGATGGAGTGCGTGGTGGTGGACGCGGATCGAAGAGCCGCGGGCAAGGCCAAGACCGTGCACGATCGCAAGGGCAATGTGGTGGGCGGGGGATTTGGCGGCGCGGCGGGCGGCGGTCTTGCGATCGGCGGCGGTATGGGCGCGGCGCAGGGCGCGGGCTTTGGTGGCAAGGGCGGATGGGACAAGGACACGGGCAAGTGGATGGGCGGCAAGACCGGCTCAGAGAAGCGGTCTTCGAGGAGCAAGGGGCGGGATCAGCGGAAGAAGAATCATCGGCGCGATGATTGATGCGTGCAGCCCGACCATGAGGAAGGGCTTGGGCGGGCGGGCGATGTTTGAAGCCCTCCTTGACGGGTGGGCTGCATGCGTTGCCTGCATGTTGGGGTGACGCTCCTTCTTGCCCCAGTCTGCTTTGAACTGTGGTGACAGAGAGCGGTCAGCGAGGAATTTGCCGGCGGTGTAGATGGCACATTCGTCACAGGTGGTACGGCGGCATTTCCCCCAGTGCAGGGTGTGGTCACGCGAGTGCGGTGGGAGCCTGAGCGTGCCGATCTTTCGACGTTGGCACCACCCTCAGGAGCCTCGTCATGCGTTCAGGGAAGAAACAGTTGATGCGTCGCGGATTTACGCTCATCGAAGTGCTGATCGTGGTTGTGATTTTGGGGATTCTCGCGGCGGTGATCGTGCCGCAGGCTTCGAGTGCGCGAACGGAGGCTCGCGACGCGACCCGCGAGCAGGACATGCGGGCGGTGGAGAAGTCGCTGGAGATGTTCACCAACGACCACGGCGAGTATCCGCTTGCCGCGGGATGGCGAGGTGATGCGCCGTCGTATGGTGGGTTTGGGTATGAGGGGCCCAATGGGTACATCCCTGACCTTGCGCCGCAGTACATCAAGGTGTTGCCGCGAGATCCGAACAATGCGTACCCGCGCGCGGATTACGGTTACCTGTATCGCAGCGACGGGGCAAACTTCAAGTTTCTGGCGCACCGCACGCCCGAGCGGATCAGCAGCAGCCACCCGCTGTTTGATCCGACGCGTCCGACCTATTCGTGGCAAGTGTCGACGCCCGGCGCGCTGAATTGGTGAAGTCGGAGCGGGGTGTGGCTCAAGCTTCGCGGGGCTTGCGTTTGGCGTTCCGCTTGGGAGGCATTTCGCCGATGTCTCGGCCTGCGCGGGGGCTGTAGATTGCGCTGGTGTGAGAGCCTGGCTTGGCCCAGACGTCTCGCTGGGGGCCGATGGCGACGCGTTCCATCGCGCTCTTGGCGTTCTTCGCGCTGAACTCGGTGCCGATGAAGTTGCGGCCCAGGGCTCGGGCGACGACGGCGGTGGTGCCGCTGCCCAGGAAGGGATCGAGCACGGTGTCGCCTGGGTTGCTGGTGCTGCGGATCACGCGGGAGAGGTACATCTCGGGGAGTTGGTTGTCGTGGTAGCCGCGGCGTTCGGCGTTGTTGCCCTGGATGCGCGAGAAGTGAGAGCCGTACCAGACGTCGAGGGGCACGCGGAGCTTGGGGGGCATGCCGTCCTTCTTGGAGAGCGTGCGGGCGTCGCCGTAGATTGCGGCGCGGTCGGAGAGTTCGGCGACGTCTTCGGGGTTCCAGGTGCGGGTGAACTTGGGGGAGCGGGGAACGGGGAGCGGGGAACGGGATGGGCTAGCTTTTCCGTTCCCCGTTGCCGGTTCGCGGTTCGCGGCTTCGTGCATGGTGTCTTTGACGAAGTAGAAGACGTGGACCTTGCTGTTGATGAAGCGTTCGACGGCGTTTTGGCCGAAGCGGTAGTGCCAGACGCACCAGTTTTCGAGGTGCATGCGGGCGGAGGGCTTGCGGTCGAGGCGGCCCTTGAGGAAGCACGCGATCTCGGCGGCCCAGTCGTCTGGGATGTTGATCCACATCGCGCCGCCCGGGCGGAGGGCCTTGACGCAGAGGTCGATCCAGTCGAAGGTGAAGGTGAGGTATTCGTCTTCCTTCATTTGGTCGTCCCACTCGTCGTAGGCGCGATTCCAGTTGAAGGGTGGGTCGGCGAAGACGAGGTCGACGGTGCCGGCCTGCACTTCGGGAATCAGCGGGAGCAATTCGCGGCAGTCGCCGATGTACGCGCGGGCTTGGCCTTGCGGGCCTTTGTCGTGCTTGGGATCGGCGGGGACCACGATCGGCTCGGGGAGCGCGGGCGAGCGCGAGGGCTTGCTTCGGCCGCGGGGCTTGTTCTCTCGAACGGTTTCTGCGGCGGTGGTCGCGAGGGCGTCGGGCATGATTCGGGGGCAGCGTAGTGGGGGAGATGGTGAGGGAAGTGGGGACGAGGACATAGAAGGTCCTGAGACTCACGGGAAGGATGCCCGTGCCACGGTGCGACGTGCAGGATTCGTGGGGGGAGTTGGGGACCTACTATGAGACCGGATTCTCGCCGGGGCGAGAGTTCGGGCTTTGCTTGGGGCGTTCGCTCCGAGTTCTTCCCAAATGCGGGCGTTGCCCGATCATGCTGATGCGAGCCAGACTGGGCCCGGGGCCTTGGGTGGGTCGTGTGAGCGAGCGTTTTCCATTTTCGCGTGACCAGCGTTGCGCGGGTCGGCCTAAGGGTCGGACTGCAGGCCGGCAGACACCATGTACCACGATCAACCTGCGCTTGAGGGCGCCACCATCATGAACGAAGATCAGTCCAATCAGCATCCTGAGCAGCACGACGGCCATTCCAGCGACCAGCAGATCGAACCCAAGCCCGCCCAATTGGACCATGGCGGCGAGCCGCACCGCATCGCGGGCGACGGCAACATGTCCGACACGTTTGACCAGACCAAGACGTTTGCGGATCTGGGGCTGCGCAACAGCGTGATGAAGGGGATCGAATCGGCGGGGTTTAAGTATCCGACCAAGACGCAGTCGCTCTTGATCCCGCCCATCATGGCTGGGAAGGACATTCTGGGGCAGGCCAAGACGGGGACGGGCAAGACGGCGGCGTTTGGGCTGCCTTTGCTGCACTCGCTGGCGAAGGATGTGCCGTTTCAGGCGTTGATTCTCGCGCCGACGCGCGAGTTGGCGATCCAGATCACGGGCGAGCTCGAGGACCTGGGCGGGCACACGCCGATTCGCGCGGTGACGGTGTATGGCGGGCAGGGCATTCAAGCGCAGGCGGACAAGCTTCGCAACGGGGCGCAGATCATCGTGGGGACGCCCGGGCGCATCATGGACATGCTCGAGCGCGGGCACCTGCACTTCAACAACATTCGCGTTGCGGTGCTCGACGAAGTCGACCGGATGCTCGACATCGGCTTCCGCGATGACATCAAGAAGATTCTCGGGAAGATTCCCAATCCCGACCGGCAGACGGTGTTCGTCTCGGCGACGATTTCGCCCGAGATCGAGGCCTTGGGCCGTCGGTACATGAAGGACGACGTCGAGAAGGTCGTCGTGCACAGCGGCAGCTTGACCGTGAACATGGTCAAGCAGTTCTATCTGCCTGTGAATGGATGGGACAAGAAGCGGCTTCTGCTGCACCTGCTGCGGCATGAAGAGCCTGCGCTCACGATCGTGTTCTGTCGGCTCAAGCGGCATGTGGACGAGATCGCGCGGGGCCTGACGGGGCGCGGCATCGATGCGCACGCGATCCATGGCGACATGAGCCAGGGGCGGCGCAACAGCACGATGACGAAGCTGCGGTCGGGCAAGCTGTCGGTGCTGGTGGCGAGCGACCTGGCGAGCCGAGGGATTGACGTTGAAGGGATCACGCACGTGATCAACTTTGATCTGCCCGAGGACCCTGAGGTGTATGTGCACCGGATCGGCCGCACGGCTCGCGCGGGGCGGGATGGGGTGGCGTGGAGCTTTGTGACGCCCGAGCAGGGCGAGTTGCTCACGAACATCGAGCTCTTGATCAACGCGGAGATTCCCAAGCTCGAGTACCCGGACTTCAAGCCCAGTGACACGCCGCCTGAGGGGTATCGCGCGCCGTTCAACGGGCGGGCTGAAGGGGGCCTGCGGCCTGTGCTGCCCAGCGGGGGGCCGACGCCGCCGCCGCCGGTTGCGCCGCAGAACAAGGCGAATCGGATCGAGGCTGCGGTGCGGCCGACGTTGCCGGTGGCGACGCCTGCGGCCGCGACCAATGGCGAGGCTGCGCCGGTGGTGCCGACGGTGGATCCGAGCAAGTTCCCTGGTGGGATTGTGCCGACGAAGTTGCCGCCTCGGATGATGATCAAGGGCATCAAGCGCGGGCGGTGATGGGGAGATCCGACGCGTGCCGTGTTTGGGTGCGCTGAGGGTTCGGCATTCGGGATTCGGCATTCGTGAAGAGCTGGAGGATGGTCGTGCGCAGGCGGTGCGCGGGTGGTTGTCACTCGTCCGTGACGAGAGTGGGCCCCAGCACGACTTGGTCACGCGGGTCGGGGGTGCCTGGTCGGATGGATTCGCTTTGGCGGATGAAGGTGACGGACCTCGCGAGGGCGAGGCGGGTGTCGGTGCGTTCCAAGACTTGCAGCAGTGCGAGCAGGCGGTTGTCGCGGGTTGTGGGGTCGCCCTGCATGGCGCGTTCGAAGATGGCGCGGGCGCGGCTGGTGCGCATGAAGGGGTGGAGGGCGTCTTCGCGGTAGGTCTTGGTGGTGCCGCTAAAGAAGGTGGCGCGGACTTCGAGGACGTTGATGCGGTCGTGGGCGCGGCGGTCGAAGCGGGGGTAGCAGCCCAGGGGCCAGTCGTTGCGGCGGAGTGCGCCGTTCAGGAGCATGCCGGGCAGCATCACGCACGCGATCACCAGCACGGGCACCATCGCTCTCCGCCTCGTCTCGCTGCCCACCAACGCCTTCGCATGCTCTGACTTCACGCCGCCGCGCAACCGCATCCATGCTCCATGCCAGTCGATCAGCACCACCTGCATCCACGCCATGTGCATGAAGTTGATGCGGAGAAAGAGCCAGGTTGTGGCGTGGAAGAACGTCGCGGCGAGCGCTGCGAGGAGGCGGCCGCGCGGGCCAGTGAGGGCGAGGGCGCCCCAGCCCAATTCGAGGACGATGGTGAACGCGGCGGCGGCAGCACAGAGCCAGGGGAGGGTGTCGATGCGCGTGGGCAGATCTGCCGTATGGAACTCGTGCCACTTGGTGTGCAGTTGGTTGATGAAGTTGGTGGGCGTGAACCAGAAGGTGCCGACGTTGATGAGTTTCCAGAGTCCGGCGAAGAAGTATGCGATGGCGAGGTAGAGCACCATGACGCGGAGGGGTGCGGCGTAGGCGGTGCTGATGGGGTTGGCGGGTGTGGGGCGCGGTTTGCTTGGGCGCAGCGCGAGGGCATGATCGCAGGGGCTGGCAATCAGCAGCATGGTTGCGATGAGGACGTGGTTGAAGTGGTGGATAGAACCGGCAAGTTGCGGGATAGTGACGGCGTAGCCGCCGGCGAGCAGCACGACGAGGAGCGCCGGTCTTGCGAAGATGCCCACCAGGGCGAAGACGATCGCGGTGTATGCGGCGATGCAGCAGGCTTGCACGAGCGCCGGATTGTGTGTTGCGGGCCAGCCCAACGTGTGCAGCCAGTGTGAAGGGCCCATCAGCTCCTCGGGCCAGGTCGCGAAGAAGACGGATTCGTCCATGCGGAGGACGATGAGCCAGGCGAGGCACGTGGCGATGCGGAAGACGGCGAGATTGAGGGCGTGCGTGGGAGACAACAGCCATGCGAAGGCTTGCGTCGGCCATCGCGGCGGGTGAAGGGCGGATTGGCCCGAGGAGGGCATTGTGGACGTTATCCGGGGTGAGGTGCGGCCAGCGGCAAGTGACGACCGGTTGTGCCGCGCAGCGATATGATCGCCCCGCATGTCTACCTCAGCCCCTAGCGCAACTCCCGGTTCTTCTCCCGCAGGCGGCCCCAAGCCCATGGACGCGATCATGTCGTTGTGCAAGCGGCGCGGGTTTATTTTTCAGGCCAGCGACATTTACGGCGGGATCAACGGGTTCTGGGATTACGGGCCGCTGGGGGCGCAGCTGAAGAAGAACCTGCGCGAGGCGTGGTGGCAGGACATGATCATGAACCCGTGCTGGGGGCGCAAGGGGCCCAATGGGCGACGCGTTGAATGCGTGCCGGTGGAGACGCGGATCATTCAGCATCCCAAGGTGTGGGAGGCGAGCGGGCACGTGGGCGGGTTTAATGATCCGATGGTGGATTGCAAGGAGACGAAGGGGCGGTATCGCTATGACCATGTGATGGTGTTCGTGCCTGAGAGCGGCGATGCGGGCGATAAGCCGGTGTTCGCATACGTGGGCGATCAGCCCAGCGAGTCCAAGCAGAAGAAGAAGGCGGAGAAGACGTTTGGGGCGGTCAAGAGCGTTGCGCTCTCGAGCATTCCGCAGCCTTGGACGCGCGTGATTGCGCCGGAAGCCGAGAAGCCAGGGACGCTGACCGAGCCGCGGATGTTCAACTTGATGTTCGACACCATTCCCGGCGCGATCAAGGACGAGGCGAATCGCGCGTACTTGCGGCCCGAGACGGCGCAGGGCGTGTTCTTGCAGTTCAAGAACGTCGTGGATTCGTCGCGCGTCAAGATTCCCTTTGGGATCGGCAACACGGGGACGAGCTTCCGCAACGAAGTGACGCCTCGCAATTACACGTTCCGCTCGCGCGAGTTTGAGCAGGCGGAGCTGGAGTTCTTCTGCCATCCTGATGAGTCGTTCAAGTGGTATGAATTCTGGCGAGACTTCCGGATGGATTGGTGGAAGAGCATCGGTCTTGCGGGCGAGAACTTGATCCTTCGCGAGCATGCGAAGGATGAGCTCAGCCACTACTCCGTCGGCACCAGCGACGTGGAGTATCGCTTTCCGTTTACGTTCCCGGAGTTTGGCGAGCTGGAGGGCATCGCGCACCGCGGCAACTACGACCTCACGCAGCACCAGAAGCACAGCGGGGCCAAGCTCGAGTACTTTGATCAGGAGCGGGGCGAGCTCCTGCCCAATGGGTCCAAGCGGGGCGAGCGGTATCTGCCGCACTGCATCGAGCCGGCGGCGGGGCTTGATCGCGGGGCGCTGGCGATTTTGTGCGAGGCGTATACGAAGGATGAGAGCCGGCCCAGCCCGGAGATCATGAAGTTTCACCCGCGGATTGCGCCCATCAAGGCGGCGGTGTTTCCGCTGGTCAACAAGGATGGCATGCCCGAGATCGCGGAGAAGCTGTACGACGCGGTGCGGGCGCGATTTGCCAAGGTTGGTTTCGTCGAGTTTGACGAGAAGCAGAGCATCGGCAAGCGGTATGCCCGCATGGACGAGGGCGGCTGCCCGTTCTGCTTCACTGTCGATGGCCAGACCGCGACCGACCAGACGGTGACGGTGCGCGACCGTGACACGGGCGCGCAGAGCCGGATGGCGATGGATCAGGTGGTGAAGTTCCTCGAAGACAAACTGGGTGTGTGATTGATCACTTGCGGTGCACCAGCACGCTCAGCAGCGTGATGTCGGCGGGCGTGAGGCCTTCGAGGCGGGCGGCCTGGCCGAAGGTTCGGGGGCGGAAGCGGTGCAGGGCGTTGCGGGCCTCGGGGCGCAGGTGCGTGATGGCGAGGTAGTCGATCTGTTCGGGCAGGCGCTTGTGTTCGAGGTCGGTTTGGCGCTTCACTTCGGCTTGTTGGCGGACGATGTACGCGGCGTACCTGCGCTCGGCGTGGATGTGTCGCCAGGCCAGCGGATCGAAGGCTCGGCCTTCGGTCGCTTCGCGCATGCTGGTGCGGAAGTCTTCGACTTCGAAGGTTTGGCCGCGGAGGAGTTTCTCCACTTGGCGTCCTTCGTAGGTCGCGCTGGCTGCTAGGGCGTCGAGCTCTTGGGATTCGCGGGAGAGTTGTTCGAAGCGGGCGAGGCGGCGGCGGCCCAAGTCGGTGGCGTTCAGGAGGCTGAGTTCATTCGCGACGGGCGTGAGGCGCTTCCAGGCGTTGTCGCTGCGCAGCAGGAGGCGGTGCTCGGCCCGGCTGGTGAACATGCGATACGGCTCTTTGGGGGTCTTGGTGACGAGGTCGTCCATCAGCACGCCGATATACGCCTGTTCGCGGCCGAAGGAGAACTCGGTTTGTCCGCGGGCTGCTCGCGCCGCGTTGATGCCAGCGATCAGGCCTTGGGCGGCGGCTTCTTCATAGCCGCTGGTGCCGTTGATCTGGCCGGCGAGGAAGAGGCCTTGGACGAGCTTGGTCTGGCCCGTGACGTCGATCTGGTGCGGGCGGACCATGTCGTATTCGACGGCGTAGCCGTAGCGCAGGATCTCGGCGTGTTCGCAGCCTGGCATGGTGCGGACGAGTTGGTCCTGCACATCGGGGGGCAGGCTGGTGGAGATGCCGTTGCAGTAGACCCAGTTGCTGGCGTGGCTTTCGGGCTCCAGGAAGACGCCGTGGCTTTCGCGATCGGCGAAGCGCACGACCTTGTCTTCGATGGACGGGCAGTAGCGCGGGCCGGTGGAATCGATCTGGCCGGAGTACATCGGGGCGCGGTGAAGGTTCGCGCGGATTGTGTCGTGGACCGCGGCGTTGGTGGCGGTCATGCGACAGCCGACTTGTTCGATGAGCGGAAAGATGTTCTGCGTGAAGCCGGAGTCTCGCCAGGCGAGCAACGCGCGATCGACGGCGGCGGTGGCGCCGTGATCGTCGTCGGCTCGCCACCAGCGACTGAGCGATGCGCGAGCGTGAGCGAGCGCCGAACTTGCTGGTGTGTCGATGCTGTCCGATGATTCGACGCTTCCTGCCGGGCACGCTTCATTGAGGGGGACAGCGGTGAGGTCGCTGAATGCTTGGGGTTGTTCGTCGCCGGGTTGTTCGTCAAGAGATTCCCAGCGGATGGATTCGCGCTTGAGGCGGGGCGGGGTGCCGGTTTTGAGGCGGCCTAGTTCGAAGCCCAGTTCGCGTAGGGAGTCGCTGATAGCGTGGGCGGCGGCTTCGCCGTGTCGGCCGCCTGGGGTTTTCTGTTCGCCCGTGTGCATCAGCCCCCGCATGAAGGTGCCGGTGGTGAGGACCGCGCTGGCGCACCAGAGACGAACAGACTGCGTGGAGGCGTCGGGTGTGTTGGGGCGGATGTCGACGGCGACGAGGCGACCGTTGTCGACCACGAGGCGCTCGACGCTGGCACCGATGACTTCGATTTCGGGGCGCGAGGCGATCAGGAGTTGCACGGCCTTGGCATACGCGTGCTTGTCGCACTGGGCGCGGGGACCCTGCACGGCGGGGCCCTTGCTTTGGTTGAGGACTTTGAACTGGATGCCGGTGGCGTCGGTGGCGAGGCCCATGAGGCCGCCCATGGCATCGATCTCGCGGACGAGTTGGCCCTTGGCGAGGCCGCCGATGGCGGGGTTGCAGCTCATGACGCCGATCTTGGAGGGATCGAGGGTGACGAGCGCGATGGTGCGTGAGCCGCCCAGCGCGTTTGCAGCGGCCCACGCGGCTTCGACGCCGGCATGGCCTCCACCCACGATCACAACCTCGTAGCGACGTTCGCTCACCGGTCATTATTGGTGGAAGGCGGCGGGAGTCGGCGGGACGCCTGAATGAGCGGCCGCAAAGCGGGCAGGTTCGTGCGGATAACCACGTGTGTGTGGGTTCCCCCGCCCTTCCCAAGCGGCATGAACCGCAGGAACGATCCCAAAACCCCTGAAAACGGGCTGTCAAGGCTGGTGCGCGGGGAATTCTGTGGTCTAGTTGTCTTGCCGGAACTTCTCGCGTTGCCACCGAACAGACGGGCGCGCTGAGAACATGACGCACGCTGATTCGCAGACTAGAGGGAGCCCAATATGCAGACTCGTTCCATCCAGCACGCGCTTGCCATTGCTTTCGTCGCCGCCGCGGGCTCGCTCACGAGCGTTGCGCAGGCTGATGTCGTCACTGAGTGGAATCAGCAGTTGCTGAGTTCGATCCAGGCGGAGAACGTTGCTCCGCCGCGGGCGGCTCGCATGATGGCGATGGTGCATCTTGCACAGTTTGACGCGGTGAACGCGGTGAGCAATCAGTATCACACGTATCAGGGTTTCTTGCCCTGTCCGACGGGCACGAGCAAGGAAGCGGCGGCGGCGCAGGCGGCTCGGGATGTGCTGGCGAACTTCTTCCCGGGGCGCACGGCGGTCTTTGACGCGCAGCTGAGCACGCACTTGGGCGCGGTCGGCAATGCGCAGTCTCGCGCTGATGGCGTGGAGCTTGGTCAGCGGGCGGCGACGGGGATCATGTCGCGCCGGGCGAGCGACAACAGCGGGAACAACTTCACGTACAACGGAGGGACCAACATCGGCCAGTGGCGGCCCACGGGTCCGGCGTTTGCGCCTGCCGCCTTGCCGCACTGGGGCACGGTGACGCCCTTCAGCGTGACGTCGAGCAGCCAGTACATGGCGTCGCCTCCGCCCGCGGTGGGGAGCGCGGCGTATCAGACCGCGTACAACGAAGTGCGCGAACTGGGCCGCAACAGCAGCGCGACGCGGACGCAGCATCAGACGGACACGGCGTTCCTGTGGCGCGCGGGCGGGAACACGGTGACGCCTCCGGGCCAGTGGAACCAGGTTGCGCAGCAGTTGGTGGCGGCGAACAACCTGAGCCTTGAAGACAGCGCGCGGACGTTTGCGCTGCTGGGCATGGCGGTGGCGGATGCTGGCATCACGGCGTGGCAGACGAAGAACACATATGACTACTGGCGGCCCGAGACGGCGATCCAGCTGACCGGCGCGGATGGCACGATGGCGGGCGCGGACCCGACGTGGGCACCGCTCTTTACCACGCCCAACCACCAGAGCTACACCAGCGGGCACAGCACGTTCTCGAGCGCGGCGGCGACGGTGCTGGCGAGCCTGTTTGGCGACACGCAGACGTTCACGGTGTCGGGCGACAACATCACGCGGCAGTACACGAGCCTGTGGGCCGCGGCGGAGGATGCAGGGATGAGCCGCATCTATGGCGGGATTCACTGGCAGTTTGACAATTCGGCGGGCCTGGCTGGCGGCGCGGGCGTGGGCGCGTGGGTCGCGGCGAATGGGCTGCCGGTGCCGACGCCTGGGGCGGTGGCGCTCATGGGGTTGGGTGGGTTGATTGCGACGCGTCGGCGGCGGTGAGTCGCGAAGCGTGTGTGTGAGTTGGTGAGTTCACTTTCGCAGCCGTCGCATGGGCGACGGCTGCGTTCGTTGTGGGCTCGCGCCTAATGCATGCAGATGGGCGAACTGCGGTGATGCTGGGCATTGCGAAGTCGCGTACATTCTGTGCATGGCAACAGCGGGGACGCGCAAACCTGTCTGGAAACGGATTGTTCGATTCGTACTGATCTTGGTCGCGATCAAGGTGGGGGTGTTTGCGATTTTGTGGGCGAGGTGGCGGTGGTCTTCGCCGCGGATCACGTACAACCCGTGGTATGAGTATCGTGCGGAGTACGAGAGTCATCCGCCGGAGCAGCGAGCATGGGATGCGCTGCGGGAGATTGCGGCATCGAAGACGATCACTCCGGCGGAGGGGAGTGCGCTGGATGCTGCGTACCCGCCCATGCGGGAGGATGCCGCGTTTGAAGAGGGACGCGAGTTTCTGAAGCAGTGGAGCGAGGAGCTTCTCGTCATTCGGGAGGCTAGCGAGCGGCCCGTGCTCGGATACGACTACGAGCAGTACAAGGAGACGCCCTATGACGTGTTGCTGCAGCCTGGCGGCGAGCACTTGGGCAAGCTGCGCAGCTATGCGAGGCTCCTGATGCTCGATACGCGTGTTGCTGTCGATGAGGGAGATATAGATCGTGCGGTGTCGAGCGTTCGAGCGATTCTGGGATTGTCTCGTCAGTTGCGAAGTGCGCCATCAGACATGGGAAAGCTGGTCGGGACGGCGTTGACCGCGGTCGCGGTGAACGAACTCAGCTCGATGGATCAGCAGGTGTGGGCGTCGATGACCGACGCCCACCTCACCAGCCTTGACACCGCGCTGGCGGCAATTCCCGGGCGAGACTACTCGGGCGTTCTCGCGTCGAGCGAGCGTGCTTTCAAGGACCATATCCAGCGGTTGTATTCAGATAATGGCAACGGCGACGGGCACGTGTGCGCCCTGGGTGTGTGGTATTTCGCCGACGCTGGAGGACTTTCGGAGTCGCAGAGGACGAGTCTGGTCTTCAACTCGATCGTGCTTCATCCGAAGATGCTCCAGCGGCGCGAAGCGAGAGAAGCGAGTCGCGTTGCGGTTGAGGACTTGTCTCGATGGCTCGCGCAGAGTCCGTGGGAGCGGACTGCTCCGACGTTTGCCGAGATTCCCAAGTCGGTGGCTGGCCGGTCCGGCGCGGCGTTGGCGTTACTGCCGCTCACCTACATGGAAGTGATCCCACGCATCGCCAGTTCGATTGAAAGCACGGTCATGGGGCGCGATGCCGCTCGCATCGCGATTGCTGCAGAGCGATGTCGTCGTCAGCGCGGCGCGTGGTCTGGCTCGCTGGACGACCTGTTTCCAAGTCCATCGGACGTGCCGCTGGACATGTTCTCAGGCCAGCAGTTGAACTTCTCAATTCGCGACGGCAGGCCGTTTGTGTACAGCGTGGGCAACGATCGCGACGACGACGGCGGGCGGAGCATGCCCATGGGCGAGCGGCAGAAGGCTGTTCTGTGGAAGCCAGCGGGCGATCCCGAAGTTGTGGACGCCGACTTTGTACTGTTTCCGCAATTTGATGAGTGATGGCTGTCACTCAAGACGCGATAGCACGTCCTCGGCACCGGCGACGGCGAGCATCTTGGCGCGTTCGGCGAAGAGTTTGTCGTTGGCCTTGTCGCCGGCGCGTTCGTACCAGAGGGCCGTGTCGAGGGCGAGGTCGCCGCGCAGTGGGAACTGGTTGGCGAGGGTGGCAAAGGTTGCGGCGGCGTCGGCGGGTTTGCGGAGCATGCCGAAGCATTCGTCCATGAGGGGCATGACGCCTGGTTCGAGTTTCTGGGCGTCTGGCAGGTCCTTGAGCAGGTCGAGGGCTTCCTGGGCCTGGCCCTTGCGCTTGCGGGCGCGGGCTTCGACGAGGCGCCAGGTGAGGTAATCGGGCTGCAGGCGGCGGGCTTCGGCGACGGTCATGAGGCCCAGCGATCACCCGGAGCGTGACTCACATATCTTTCCGATATGCAAAGCTCGGGGAAGACCAAGTCAGTGTGGAAGCGCGTGAGGCGCGGGCTGCTGTTGGCTCTTGTGATCAAGCTCGGGATTGTTTGGTTCCTCTTGTCGCTATGGTGGCAAGCCAGGCCCACGATCACCTATCGTGCGTTTGACTTGTACCGCCAGCAGTACGTTGAGAACTTGCCCGAGCACCGTGCGTGGGATCCGATCCACGAACTTGCTCGGGCTCACTGGCTGCGACCACCGGAAAGCTCGGCCCTGTTCGAGAGATTTCCGCCCGAAAGAGGATGGCCGACGTACGCAGAGGGTATTGAGTTTGCTGGCAAGCGAACAGAGCAACTCGCGATCATTCGCAACGCGGCGATGCGCCCGGTACTTGGATACGACTATGCGGACCAAGCAGCTTGGGCGCCTGAACAGACTCTCGCAAACGATACGAAGTTTCACGGCGCGATACGCAACGCGATTCGTCTGCTCATGATGGACACCCACGCTGCGGACGACCAAGGCGATGTGGAGCGCATCACAGCCAATATCGAGGCGATTCTTGGATTGGGGCGGGTCTCCTCGCAATCGCCGTCCTTGAAGGTTGCGATGATGGGATCGGGCGCCTCGGCGTCTGCGCTTCGCGAACTTGCGTTGCTCTCGGATCGAGCATGGGGCTCCATGTCGAACGATCAACTCATGCGCCTTGAGCGGGCGTTTGCGTCGATGCCGAGAATCGAAGGCGACGCCATCTTGGTTGCGAATCAGCGACTCATTGATGATCACATGCAGCGGCTCTTCACCGACGATGGCAGCGGTGACGGGTTTATCTGTGAAAAGGGCGTGGAGTATCTTGCGGATGTCAATCAGATACCTGAGAAGAAGCGACGTGAATTGTTCAGGTACATGATGCTGCTCAACATCCGCACCATCGGTCGGCGTGAAGCAAGCGCGATCGCGAATGATGCCATGGCGGCGGCCAGAGCGTGGGCTTCGTTGCCGGTGTGGGAGCGGGGAGCGTTGGAGTACAAGACGCCATCGAAGGCGGCCGCATTGGAGCTCGCGCTCCTACCTGTACTGGTTGCGATCAAAACAATTGATAGTCAGGCGAGTTTGTTCGGGAGTGCATCGTTGCGCAGCGACGCTGGGCGGATGGTGATTGCGGCGCATCGCTTCCGCCGGGAGCATGGGGCCTGGCCCGCGACGATACAAGCGCTGGAGCCCATGCTTGGCTCGCTGCCCCTTGACGCCTTCACGGGCAGGCCACTTCAATTTTCGATTCGGGACGATCGTCCATTCGTCTACAGCGTGGGAAATGATCGCGATGACGATGGAGGTCGCAGCTTGCCCGCTAGGGATGGGTACAAGGCGGCGTTATGGAAGCCGTTGGGCGATCCCGACATCGTTGATGCGGACCATGTGTTGTTTCCCAACGCTGAATAGCTGAGAAACTACTCCAGCCGGGCCAGCACATCCTCCGCCCCGGCGACGGCCAGCATCTTGGCGCGCTCCGCGAAGGGCTTGGCCTTGGCCTTGTCGCCGGCACGCTCGTACCAGAGAGCCGTGTCCAGGGCGAGGTCGCCTCGCTGCGGGAACTGGTTGGAGATCGCGGCGAAGGCGTCGGCGGCGTCGGCGGGTTTGCGGAGCATGCCGAAGCACTCGCCCATGAGGGGCATGACGCCTGGTTCGAGTTTCTGGGCGTCGGGGAGGTCCTTGAGCAGGTCGAGGGCTTCCTGGGCCTGGCCCTTGCGCTTGCGGGCGCGGGCTTCGACGAGGCGCCAGGTGAGGTAATCAGGCTGCAGCCGGCGGGCTTCGGCGACGGTTTGGATCGCGAGGTCGGGCAGGTTCTCGCGCAGGAAGATCTCGGCCATGCTGCCGTGGGCGATTGGCTCGTCGGGCTTGAGCATCTGCACGCGGCGGAGGCGGACCTTGGCTTCGTCGAAGCGGTTGAGCTTGATCAGCACCTGAGCGAAGTAGAGGGGCGGACGATAGTCGTTCTTGAGGGCGGCTTCGGCGGCCTGGTAGTGCTCGACGGCGCGATCGAGGCGCTCGGCGGCGTTGGCGGCGGTGCCAGCGGCGAACTCGAGCTCGCCCTCGCGCGGGCCTATGGCGAGGGCCTTTTCGTAGGCGTCGTACGCGCCTTTGAAGTCCTGCAGGCCGACGTTCACTTCGGCCAGTTCGATATAGAGAGATTGGTCGTCGGCGGTGCGGGCGATTGCGGATTCAAGCACGGCCTTGGCCTCGCCCCAGCGGCGATCGCGCTTGAGGGCGAGGACGGCGTTGAGGGTTTCGTCGGCCTTGGAAGCTTGTTGCGGGGCGGGCGCGGGGGATTCGGAGGTGGCGGGCGAGCGGGTCACCATGCGGATTGCGAAGATGCCCGCCGCCAACGCGGCAACGCCCAGGATCGCGAACAGCATCGTGTTGGAGGAACGCTTGGAGCTGGCCATGTCGGAAGCATCGTACAGAACGCAGTGATCACGGGATTTTCATGGAGGGTTGGGACAAGTTTGGCATGATTTATCGAGCGTGTCCCGCAATGCCGCGATGCCGCAAGCGTTCCGCCTTGGGCACCGGAGAAGATTTCGCGCGCTGGGCGCGTTTGCGTCCGAAAATCGGGCTTGCAATCTGGATGAAAATGTGCATGATGTGCGGCGGGTCAGGATCGAACAGGTTGCAAGCTTGAGCAGGGCGGCATGAGCGTGCCCCGGGGCAAGGGATGGACGGGCGGGGGGCGGTCGAGGTTTGCGTCGCTGACCCAATCGGCGACATTTTGGACAACGGTGCTTGGACGACAAGACTTGGACTGCAGTACCTGGGCAGCGACAGGTTGGCACGAGCAGCGCAGCAGCGCGAGGAATCCCCATGCAGCACGATGTGCTTGAGGCGACGGTGGATCAACGGCAGCACGACGCCCCCGATCAGCCGACGAAACAGCCCCCCGAATCTTCCGCATGGGCGGGCAACCGGCGGGGCGCGTTTGCGCTCTTGGGCGGTGTGCTGGGCGCGGCATTGCTGCAGTCCCACGCGCGCAAGGCAATGGCCCAGCCGGTGGCGACGACGCCCGTGGACATGGATCCGTCCAGCGATGCGCTGCTGCTGAAGTTGGTCGATCGCATCACGTTTGGCGCGACGCTTGAGGAACTGACGCTGGCCCGATCCCTGGGCTATGACGGGTATCTTGAGTATCACCTGAACCACACCGCGATCGCCGATCCGGATGTGGATTCGCGGTTGGTGAACTATCCGGTGCTGACGCAGAACTACGCGCAGCTGCGGACGACGGGGATCACTCAGACGCGCTTGCAGCTGATGGAAGCGCGATTGATGCGGGCGCTGCTCAGCAAGCGTCAACTCTTCGAGCGGATCGTGGACTTCTGGACCAACCACTTCTGCATCTTCATCTTTGAGAACGACGACAGCGGATACTTCAAGGTCGCGGACGACGCCAATGTGGTGCGGGCGCACGCGCTGGGCACGTTCCCAAACATGCTGATCGCGAGCGCGCACAGCCCGGGGATGCTGCACTATCTCGACAATACCACCAGCACCGCGCTCGCCCCCAACGAGAACTACGCGCGGGAGATCATGGAACTGCACACGCTGGGCGTGACGGGCGGATACACGCAGGCGGACGTGGTCGCGCTCTCGAAGATTCTGTCGGGGTGGGCGGTGGATCGGCGCACCGCCGAGCCGACCTACGGCCAGTTCCGGTACCTCTCCAGCAACCACAACAACCAGCCCAAGACCTTCCTGGGCGTCAACTTCCCGGGCAATCAGGGGCAGGCCGAGGGGGATCAGGCGCTGGTCATGCTCCACACGCACCCCAGCACCGCAAAGTACGTCGCGAGCAAGCTGTGCCTGGAGTTTCTGGGCGAGAACACGCCCGAGGCGATCGTGAACGATGTCGCCGCGACGTATACGGCGACGGGCGGGGATATCAAGGCGATGGTGCGGCGCGTGCTGCGGCCCGAGCGGCTGGCGGCGGCTCCGCTGAAGCTCAAGCGTCCGATGCATCTGCTGATCTCGGGCCTGCGGCCCCTGCCGCTGACCGTCAACAACCTCACGGGCGTGCGCAACCTGCTGCAGCCCGTGCAGCATCAGCCCTTCGCGTGGGGCGCGCCCGATGGGTATCCGGACAAGGCGTCGTATTGGAGCGGGAACGTGCTGCCTCGCCTGAACTATGGGTCCTCGATCGGCTCCAACGGCGTGTCGGGCATTGTGTCCAACTTCACCACGTTCTTTGCGGGGGCAGAAGCTACGCCTCAGACCGTCGCGGATCGGGTCAACGAGCGGGTGCTGATGGGTCGCATGACGCAGGTCGAGCGCGACGAGCTGATCCAGTACATGGGCGCGGGCGCGCCCACCACGGGCGAACGCACCGACTCGCTGGCCCTCACCATCGGCGGGCCGACGTTCCAGTGGTTCTGATTGCGTTGTAGGGCGTTGCTTGCATTGATTCCGTCTGGTTCGTGCTGATTCCACACCACCTGCACACCAACCGCTTGTTTCCGCAGCATTCGAGGCTCCCATGACTACTACCGCCTCTCATCTTGATTTGAGCAACCGCGACGCGACGCGTCCGGATCCGCACGCGTGCGCTGAGTACAACTCGCTCTCGCGCAGGCGATTCCTCGCCGCGTCGGGCACGACGCTGGGCGTGCTGGCGATGAGCCAGTCGCTGCCTCGGGTTGCGCTGGGACAGGGCCCGCGCGGGGCCAACCGCGATGTGATCGTGTCGATCTACCTCCGCGGCGCGGCGGATGGGCTGACGATGTGCGTGCCGTACGCGGACAATGGCTACTACACGGCGCGCCCCAACCTCAACATCCCGCGGCCCGACACGACGCACCCGGAGAAGTGCACGGACCTGGACGGGTTCTTCGGTCTGCCCGTGCCCATGCTGCCTTTGGTTCCCGCGTATCAAGCGGGGAAGTTGATCTTCGTGCACGCGTGCGGCAGCACCGACCCCAGCCGCAGCCACTTTGAAGCCCAGCGCTTCATGGAGATCGGCAAGCCCCGCGACCTGAATCTGGTGACGGGCTGGCTCGGACGGCACATCGAGAGCATCGCGCCGATGGATCCTCTGGCGAAGCTGCGTGCCGTGGGCATCAGCACGGGGCTGCAGCAGTCGCTGGCGGGCGGACCAAGCACGCTGCCGATTTCCAATCTTGATGAGTTCAATCTGGGTGGCAGCAGCACGACACGGGCGGCGCGGCGTGCCGCACTTGCGGACATGTACGTGAACACGGGCAATCCGCTGGCTGCGGTGGTGAGCACGACGTTTGACACGATCGACATGCTCAACACGATCAACTTCGCGGGGTATGTGCCTGCTGGCGGCGCGGTGTATCCGACGGGATCGTTTGGGACCGCGCTCAAGAGCACCGCTGCGCTGATCAAGGCGGAGGTGGGCGTGGAGGCGGTCGCGATTGACCTGGGCGGGTTTGACACGCACAACAATCAGGGCAACTTCGCGGGCGGGTTCTTCGCAAACCTCATGTCGACGCTCGCGAACGGCATGGCCGCGTTCTACGCGGACATGTTTACGGGTCCTGCGCCCAACGTGACGGTCGTCGCGATGTCCGAGTTTGGCCGGCGCTTGGGCGAGAACGCCAGCAACGGCACCGACCATGGACGCGGCAACGTGATGATGGTCATGGGCAACTGTGTAAATGGCGGGCAGGTGAAGCGCAACTGGCCGGGCCTTGGGCCGGGACAATTGTTCGAAGGCGTGGACCTGGACGTCACGATTGACTATCGCAACGTGCTCGCGGAGGTGGTGCAGAACCGCTTGGGCAATGCCAACCTCGCCCACGTATTCCCCGACTTTGCACCGCAGTTCCAAGGGGTCTTGTCATGCTGAGAAACACCCTGATTGCCGCCGGCCTTGCCATCGTTCCCGGCGCGCTGGCCCAGAACCTGTACAGCAACGCTTCGCCCGATCCCAACACGCCCGCGTTGGCGAGCGTGTCGAGCACGGGAAGCGGCGTGCCCGCGCCGGGCGGCGCGAGTTGGAGCGAAGTGGGCGATGCGGGTCCGGTGGTCGGGGCCAACGCGGCTGCGGGGTTCGCGGCGCACGTTGGTGGCCCGAACGCGCTGGCGTATCGCATCGCGGATGACGTGGTGGTGCCAAGTGGTTCGTCGTGGTCGGTGACGAGCATGACGTTCTACGTGTATTCGCCAGGGTTCAGCGGCGCATCGCCCATCAGTGGCGCGAACCTCAAGGTCTGGTTGGGCCAGCCCGAGGCGCAGGGCTCGCTGTCGGTGACGTCGACGACGGCTGCTCCTGTTGTGAGCGCGACCAGCATCTATCGGGTGTTCGTCACGAACGTGGGCCCTGCGATCACGTCGCCCGACACCTCGCGACAGATCTGGGCCGTCACGGTGCCAGTCGCGGCGCGGCTTGATCCCGGGGCGTATTGGCTCGACTTGCAACTGACGCCTTCGTCGCCCAATCTGCCGCTGTACGTGGTGCCCGCAACGCTTGCCAACGGGCGAACGAGCGCGGGGTGGAACGCGCGGCAGCAAGTAGACGGCGCGTGGCAGGCGATCGCGGATACGGGCAAGAGCGCACTGGCGTCACCCGTCGCACAGGACCTCGCTTTCCTGGTCGCCGGCAGCATCGGCAACGTGTGCGATTCTGTGGACTTCAACAACGATGGTTCGCTGTTTGACCCCACGGACATCGACGCGTTCTTCAGCGTCTTCAGCGAGGGGCCATGCGTGCCCAGCGGCGCGACGTGCAACGACATCGACTTCAACAACGACGGATCGTTCTTTGATCCGCAGGACGTCGATGCGTTCTTCAGCGTGTTCAGCGAAGGGCCGTGCCTGTAAACAGTCATTGGGGATTGGGCTTTGAAGCCCTATGGCGTCGCGGAGGCTTGCAGGCGCAGCACGCGCTCAGCGAGCGGGCGGATGCGGGCGGGGGCGATTGAGAGCGCGTCCTGGAGCACCTCCGCGAGCACGATCCGGGCGGCGATGGCGTACAGCAATGCGAAGAGCGAGCCGCTGATTACCAATCGGGCCAGGTGGGCTTCGCGCGGGATGGTGGTCCATCCCATGCGGGCGGACACTTCGGGCATCGCCCATCGGTCGAGCAGGAAGATCCCGATGGCGAGGGTCGCCGCAACCAGCCAGGGGCGCACGATGCCCGTAAAGGCCTTGCGCCGGGCCAGGCCGATTTGCTTGGCGACGATCATCGTGACCAGGAGGCAGACCGGGCCGAGCAGGCCGCCTGTGCAGATCGCGATTCTGAGCGGATCGTCGAAGAGCAGGCCGCCCACGAGTGCGCTGAGGAAGAGCGTGCCGCCCGCCGTGGCCATCGCGGCGAATGCGCCGCGGAACTTGCCTTGCCCTTGCAGGAGCGTGAAGGGGGCGACGAAGCAGATGCGGAACGAGGCGAACAGGGTCAGTGCGGTGAGGCAGAGGATCGATTCGTCCCAGCGCCCGCTGGGCCAGACGAAGCGAATGAGCGGATCGGCGAGCAGGCCCAGGGCCAGCGTCGCGGGCGAACTCAGGAGCGACAAGGCCCGCAGCACGCGATGGAACGCGCTTGCAAGGCGGGTCTGGTCGTTCTGGAGGCTAGAGAAAGTCGGGAAGAGCACCTGCGCGGCGGTGCCGGCGATGGCTTGCTCGGCTTGCATCATGAGTTGCACGCCGAAGTAGTAGATGCCGATGACGCCCGCGGAGGCGGTCAGGGAGAGCGCGGCCCAGTCGCCCACGGCAAGCAGGCTGAGGCTGAAAGTGATGGCCAGCGACCAGCGGACGGTCCAGATGAGGCTGGGCCAGCGGGAGGGTTGGGCGGGATGGGCCCAGAGCTTTTCCTTCGTCGCGATGCTCATCGCGATGGATTCAAACAAACCAAGGCAGAGGAGGCCCAGGGCAAAGCTGATCGCGCCCGCGCCGAGCATCGCCCCGGTGAGCACGACCACCGCGCGCACCAACGCGGAGATCGCGGTGATCGAGGAGATCGTGCGGAAGGAGAGCTTCATCTTGAGGCGCGCCTGCGCGATCGTGCCAGGGGCCATCGCCACCAGCGCCGCGGAGCAGTACATCAGCGTGCGGCCGATTTCCTCCTTGCCCGGAATGTGCAGGAGCATGGTCAGGCCGATCACGACCACCAGCAGCGCGGCGAACACGTGGAAGGACGTGGAGAGCCAGAACGCGGGGCCGATCAGGTTCGCGTATTCACGCTCGCCCCGCTGCACGAGCAGGGTCGCGACGCCCGCGTCGCGGCAGGACTGCATGAAGCCGAAGACGCCCAGCGTCGCGGCCCATGTGCCCATTTCTTCGGGTTTGAGGAGGTAGCCCAGCGCGACGGTCAGGGCGACCCCGACCAGCTTGCTCGCGGAGAAGCTCAGCAGCACCCACGCCAGCCCGCGTCCCACCGTCTGCCCCACCGGCGCGGCGGCGGGTTTGCTGGGGTCCGGGCTGGCGGCCCCATGGGCCGGGTTGGACGAAGGCGCGTCGGACATGCGGTGCACGATACGGACATCGGGCGACCGATGATCGTTGCGATCCGGTTATCGTCCGGATTCGTGCACACAAAGCACTTCTCGCGTGGTTTCGAGGGGCTCAGCGTCCATGGACGAGAGTGTGTAACCGTGCCCTCGCAGGATCTGCAGGCACTCGCGATGTACGTCGTCGTTGTGGGTCGCGAGGTAGATAATGGGCCGGTGCGCCGAGATTGCCTTGGCCGCGCCGCGGAGGACCATCGCTTCCGCGCCCTCGACGTCGATCTTCATGAGATTCGGGGGCTTGATCTCACCCTTGTCCAGCAGAACGTCGACCGCCGTGACCTGCACGCGGATGTCGCCCTGCTCGGTCAGGCCGTTCTGGGCGGGGTCCGCGCTGGTGCTGAAGAGGGCTTCGCCCGGCTTGTCGGAGACTGCTTGGGGAAGGATGGTGACGTTGGACAGGCTGTTGATGGCGACGTGCTTGCGGAGGAGGCCCAGATTGCGGGGCAGGGGCTCGAACGCGAAGACGTGGCCGGCCGGGCCGACAAGGCGCGAGGCCAGAAGCGTGTAGAAACCGACGTTGGCCCCGATGTCGTAGACCACGTCAGCGGGTTTGACGTCTCTGCCGAAGGCGAGCTGCTTTTCCATTTCATAGCTGCCCAGCCAGCACCCATGGACGTGTGATCCCGCGATCCATCGCGCGCCCTTCAGGGGTCCTTGCATCACGGGCAGCGTGGCACCCTTGGGGATCAAGCGAAGGGGCAGCCTCGCGAGGCGGCCGACGACTCCCCCGCGGGACAAGTTGGAGAAGTTCACGGCCATGCGGGAAAACTGTACGGTCTGAGCCCGCGGACGGGAGCGCGTTCCTGCTTGATCTTGCGGGATTATCATCCGCCCGCCATGACCAATTCCTTTCCGCTTACGAGTTCAACGCGCGTTATCGTCACCGGCGGAGCCGGTTTTCTCGGGCGGGTCGTGGTCGACAAGCTCGTCCAGCGGGGCGTCGCACGCGACAACATCTTCATCCCGCGCCGCAAGGACTTTGACCTGACGCAGCAGGCCGATGTCGCGCGGCTGTATCGCACCGCGTTCAAGCACTTCCCGCCAGATCTGGTGCTGCATCTGGCGGCGGAGGTGGGAGGGATCGGGGCCAATCGGGCGAACCCGGGTCGGTACTTCTTCGCCAACATGGCGATGGCTCTGCACCTGATCGAACAGTTTCGGATGGAGGGGCTGTGTGCGCGGGGCGCGAAGTTTGTGCAGGTGGGGACGATCTGCGCGTATCCGAAGTTCGCGCCGATTCCGTTTAACGAGGACGACATCTGGAACGGCTATCCCGAGGAGACCAACGCGCCGTATGGCGTTGCGAAGAAAGCCGCGTGGCAGATGCTGGACGCGTACAGACTGCAGTACGGCATGAAGTCGGCGTATGTGCTGCCGGTGAATCTGTACGGGCCCTGGGACAACTTTGACTTGTTCAGCAGCCACGTGATCCCCGCATTGATTCGCAAGGCCATCGAGGCTCAGGATCGGGGCGACAAGCAGATGGTCTGCTGGGGCACGGGCAGCGCGTCGCGCGAGTTCCTGTATGTGGACGACGCCGCGGAAGGCATTCTGCGGGCGGCGGAAGTGAAGGATGATCCTGACCCGATCAACCTCGGCGCGGGGTTTGAGATCACGATCAAGGACCTGGTTGAGCTGATCGTCAAGCTCGTGGGCTTCAAGGGTGAGATCGTCTGGGACCATACCAAGCCCGATGGCCAGCCTCGCCGGCAGCTCAGCGTGGAGAAGGCGGCGCGGGTGCTGAACTGGCGGGCTCAGATGACATTTGAGGAAGGGCTGCGCCGGACGATCCAATGGTTCCGCGAGCATCAGCGCGAGATCAAGTAACGCCATTGAATGTGGTCGATGGTCGCCAGAGACGCGATGAGTGGTCAAGGCTGGATCGGAACGCTACGACGTGCCCAGCGTGGTCGTGGAAAGAAGCGGCGAAGCCGCCCGCGATTACAACACCTCGTGACTTCTAATTGGGCGGAATCGCCGGCATCGCCTCCGCTCGCTCGCGGCGTTCGCTGCTGCTCAGCGATCGCTGGATCATGTCCAGACGGCGCTGGTCTTCGGTCTTGGATTGTCCGAAGAGGTCGGCGAGGGCTTCTCGGGTGCCGCTGAACCGTTCGGTGACGATCTCGGGCTTGTCGATCGGGCCTTGCACGCGGACGGATGACAGTTCGTCGCGGAGGTGCTCGATCACTTCGGTCACGAGCGGGATGCGCGAGCGATTGGCGGTGCGCATGCGAAGATCGAGCGTGAGGTCGGGCCAGGTGGCGGTGCCGTAGCCAAAGAGCGATACGGACTTGCTCGAGATCGCGAGTTGTTCGAGGCCTACGCGCGTGCCCAGCACGAAGAAGTCCGCCGTGGCCTGATCGAGTTCTTCGGTGACGGGCAACTGCAGGTTCGTCACGCGGACGAGCGGGACGAGCGTGGGCAGGTCCAGGATGTTGCCCCCCTCGACGCGGAAGGTGCCTCGCCCGCGCTGGGCGGAGCGGTCGCCGATGGTGCCGTGCAGGGAGAAGCTGCCCGAGAGCGCGCCGCGCGAGGCGTCGGGCACGACCTCGGCGGGCACGGCCAGTGATTCGGCGCCGTCCGCGCCTGTGGCGTTGCGGGCGCGGAGTTCATTGAGCAGCGGGGCAAAGCGGACGCTGGAGATATCCAGTGTCAGGTCAAACGGGCGGCGGGCCGCGCTCTCGCCGTTCTCGTCCGCCGCGCTGGATGCGGGCGAGCGGGGCGTACCGACCTCGACCGTGCCCGCAAGGCGCCCTCCGTGGGCGCGGGCCTCGAATCGCGGCACGATCACGCGGCCGTCGGGCTCGGTGAAGAGGTTGAGGCGGGCGTGCGACACGGCGACGTTGGACGCGCGGAGCGAGGGAAGATCCGCGGTGACGCTAGCGCGGCCGCTGCCGGGGGTTGCTTCGCTGGTGTACCGATACTCGAGCACGCCCTCGGCTTGCGTGATGGCGACGCCCAGATCCATCGCGACATCGGAGACGGCGAGCGCACCGGAGGCGTTGACGTTGACGGCTTGCCCCGCGGGTGTGAGGATGAACGAGAGCGGGGCCTGGGCCAGGGACATCGGGCCGTTCACGCGGACGTTGAGTTGGGCCATCGCCTGTCCGAGCGCATCGGGCAGGATCGCGCGAAGATCGGGGTTGAGCGACAGCGCGGAAGTGGTCAGCAGAGCGTCGATCTGTGTGCCTTGGGGCTGATCGACTCGGCTGGGGCCCCAGGTGCCAGAGACGAGGGCGTTCCAATCGCGACCGAAGAGCGCGAGGCCGTCGACTTCGCCCGCCGTGGCGTTGCCCGCGTGCTCTGCCCGCGCGGGGCGCAGGCGGATGAGGCCGGAGACGTTTGGGAAGTCGACGCGTCGCGTCGAGCCGTCGTCGGCGGAGGCGTTGAAGGCAAGGGAGCGGGGACGGATGGACCCAGCGACTTCGGTGCCGCTTTGGGTTTCATCGATGGTCAGGTCCGCATCGAACACGCCCGCGACTTCATAGGTTGCAAGCGTGTCGGCGATGGTCGCAGCACCCGATTCGCGGAGCGTGTTGTGGAGCGAGGATTCCTGAAGTTCGAGATCGCGGGCTCGCAGAATGATCGACTGGGCAATCGCGTCGCTTCCCGCAGGCTGCGACAGGGCGCCCTCGACGCGAACACGCCCGCTCTCGTGATCGTCGAGCGTGCCCGAAAAGACATAGTTGCCCGCGACGCCCGCCTTGCCAGATGTGACTCGCACGAACTGCAGCACGCCCGGATCGAGGGTCAACGCAATCCCCTTCGCGACCATCGATGCATCGCGGAAGCGGCCGAGGTTGACGTCTACTTCGCCAGCAGCCCCTTCGGAGACGTCGACGCGGAGGTCGACCTGGGCCATGCCTTTGGGCCGGACGTCATCGCGGACCTTCTCGATGGCCGCCGCGCCGCGCTCGCTGTAGCCGCGGACGAAGTCTTCGACGGCGAGCCCCAGCGGCACCCGCGCGGCTCGCAGGCGCAGCGATTCGTCGGTGGGGAGCAGTTCGTTGGTGGGCGCGATCGGGCCGGTCTCGCCCAGGCGGCGGAAGAGGTTGGCGGAGATCGCTGCGCCGCGGGAGGGTGTGACGCCCGCTTGCTTGTCTTCTGCGGTGAGTACCGGGCGTGCCAAGCCGGTTGCGTCGAGTTTCACGAACGCTTCGGTCACTTGCACGCGGGCCGTGAAGTCCTCGACACCGACGCGACGCAGTGCGGGACTGCTCTCGCTGCCTGCGGGCGGCGGCGGGGCGCGCAACTCGCCCTTGATGTCCGCACGAATGTCGTACTCCGGGCCAAGCGGCGAGTTGCCCAGTTCGATGGTGGCGTCCACCGTGCCCATCGGGCCCAAGGGCGTGATCAGCGTGCTGAGCGGGCGACGGTCGTCGTCAGGGCCGATGTCGGGCAGCGCGGCGAGCAGCAAGTCGTCGATGGGCAGGCCCTTGGCCTTCGCGGAGAGCACCGGGACGAAGTCTCCCGAACTTGCGACATCTTCGAGATCCACATCGGCGAGCACTTCGCCCGTGCCGCCGCGAAGGCCCCCGTACCAGCCGCCCTCAACGGTCGCGCGGCCGTTTGCCTGCACGATCTTGACGTTGCGTGCAATGAGCGGATAGGGCAGGGCGCGCAGGAGCATGCCGGCCTCGGGGATCTCGATGTCGATGCGGTCGTCCCAGACGGAGCCGGGGCCGAAGGCGCGGGTGACGATGACGCCGACGTTGGCGGTGCCGCCCAGATCGAAGACGGGAATGCTTGGGTCGGTTGCGTTGGTTGTGTCGGGGCGGATGAGCTTGGCGGCGACGAGTTTCTCGTACGCGGGCACGTTGAAGAGTTCTTCGAGGACTTGTTCCTGGCCACGGGCTTCCATCGCGTCGCGCAGGGTCTGGTCGATGGGCATGCCCAGGGCGCGGACCTCGACGCGGACTTCTGCGTCGTCGGTGGGCGGGCGGATGTAGCCGTTGGCGACGACCGTCGAGCCCTTGTCACCTTCGCCTCGGATGTTGTGGAAGCGGACTTCGGATTCGTCGAAGGTGACGGTGCCGCGGAGGTTGCGGAAGGGATACGGGAACTTGTGGAACGCGGCGGTGAGGCCCTTGAGATCGATCGAGCCGACCACGCGGAGCGGGGCGTCGGCGGCGGTGCGGGCGATGTCGACCTTGGCATCGACGCGGCCCTTGGGATCAGAGAATTCGCGGATGCGCCGACGCGCGACGCCTGGCGCGAACTTGAGAATCTGGGGCTGCTCGTGGACGAGCACGTCGCGGGCGGTGAGGCTGAGGGTCCAGGGCGAGGTTGCGCTGGTGCCCTGCATCGCGAACATGACTTCGTAGGGGAGGTTCTCGATCTGGCCATTGAGCGTGCCACGCATGCCGACGTCGCTCAGGATCAGTTCGCCGCTGGTTCTTTGCAAGCGCAGGCGGGCGCCGCGTTCGGCGTCGGGGACGGGGATGGGGTTGCCGTCAGCGTCTTCGTCGGGCTGGGCCTCGACGGGCAGGGTGAGGGCGACGTCGTCGAGCGTGATGCGCGCGGTCCAGGACCCTGCGAACGAGTACGTGATCTCCGCGGAGGGCACGCGGCCCGCGAGGTTGGCCTCGGTGAGCAACTGACGGGACTGCTCGGGCACGTTGGCGGGCGAGAGGTTGCTCAGGTCGATGCCCGTAATGCTCAGCGTGACGGCATCCTGTGAGATGCGGCCCACCGCCAGCAAGCCCTTGCCCGAATCGGGCGTGTTGGGGTCGGCCTGGCGGAAGCTGATCACGGATGCGCCGGTGTCGTCGGCGGACTGGTCCACGGTGCCTGAAACGAAAAGCTGCTTGAGGATTGTGTACTTCTGCTCTGCGGTCTCGGGAAAGTGCTCGCCTACTTCGAGGATGCCGTTGCTAACGGCGATGGTCGGGATGTGGCGGGAGAGGAACGTCGTGGGCGCGGGCTGTTGGCCAGCGGGCGCTGGCTGAGCCGGCGCGGCGTCTTTCGCACGAACCAGAGACGCGATGTTGACCGTGCCGGTGCTTGCGGAGCGGCTGACGCGGGCGACGGGCTGGTCGAGGGCGAGGTCGTAGATGGTGAGGTCGCCCCGGGCGCAGCGGAGCAGGTGCACGCGGGCACGCAGGTTCTTGACACGGAAGACTTCGCCCGCTTCGCCCGCGACATCGGGCACGCGCATGACGAGGTTGTCGATGTCGACGTTGCCCAGGGGCGTGACGGTGACGGACGTTGCGCTGAACTGCGCGCCAGTAGCCTTCTCAAACTCGCGGAGCAGCAGGCGTCGCGTCAAA
>JALHOJ010000015.1 GCA_022843045.1 Phycisphaerales bacterium | reverse complement strand
CCATTGAAATTCTTACTTCGCCCCCCGTTCCCAACCCCCTTCCCCAATCCCCCCCAACTCCCCCACGACTCCAGCCCCCTCCCCCCCCGGCTGGTAGTAATCCACATTCAGCAACCCCTCTCGAACGCTGGTGAACACCAAACACCCTCGCTCCCACGCCCCCGCGTACGCCACATCCTCCTCGCTGGGCCCTGCCGCTTCCGAGTTCCTCAGTGCCGCCGCGTGAAAGTGATACTGCGCCGCCGCCATGTCCTGATCCCGAATCATCTCATCCGGCGCGGCGAACATCAGGTCTCCCCGCTTGTCCTTGGCCCGAGGCGGATACAGCACGGGCGTGAGCACGCCCCGGGTCGCCGCAGTTTCGAGAAACAACCCGCCATACTCGCTGGTCGAGTCCCGATGATCCAACATTGCCTGTTGCACCAGTGACCTCGCCACACTGGGCGTCCCGATCGCCCGATCCAACACCAGCACATTCAGCAAGTCACCCCACGACAACCCCGCAAACCCAGCCCCCCCACCATCCTCGCGATACGCCAGCCGCTTGGCACCCATGGCCCACGAGCGCGACACCAGGCGCCGCCCCTCGCGTGCCTTTGCGAGTTCGCCCGCGAGTTGCTGGCGCGACATGCCCAACGCCTCAGGCCAATATGCATTGGCCCATCGCATTGGTTCCAGATGCCTCATCCGCAACTCGCCCACGTCGCCGGTCTTTGCGATCGCCTCACGCACACCCGCACGCCACGCTTCGTGTGCGGGCGTGGAGCCTTGCCGCAGCGCAAGCATCCAGCGAAGCTCCTCACCGCTCTTTGGCAAAACTCGCCATTCTGCCACGCCCGCGCGAAGCCCCTCAATCACCCGCTGCCCCGCCTCCGTCGTCGGCGCTGGCCCGTTCGCAAGCAACCCGCGCCGCACCGACCCATCAGCATCGCGCCTCGCCAGCACCGTCCACGCATCACGACGCACCTCCGCATCCTGTGACGCGCTTGTGTCGCTCGCAGCGCCGCCCGCCCCGGCGCCATCCAGCGTGTGCTTCCAAAGCACTTCATTGATCGCGATGTCGCTCGAAGCATCAATCAGCAGACGCAGCGCCCGCTCCCCGCTCGCCGCAAACGACGGGCTCGCACCCTTCTCAATCTCCTGCTGCGTCGGCCGCCCGCCCTCCCGGGCCCACACCCGCACCAGCGGCGCGCTCCAGCCAGCCCACTTCTCGCGCGCCGCACGATCGCTCAGGATCGACACGATTGCCGGATCCGGCTCGCGCACCACCAGCCCCGCAAATCGCACCTTCATGCGCTCGGCCTGGTCCCCCTTCAGCAGCCGCTCGATCGCCTCCACCCGCAGCCCCCGTGGCTGCTGTGGATTCACGGCGATCTCCTCCAGCGTCGTAACCATCACCCCCCGCACCGAGGCGTTGGTCTCCGCCTGCTTGGCCACTTCCTCGAGCGCAGCCACCCGAGCCCCGCCGTCCGCGCTGCGATCCTGCAACACCTCCAGCGGAAGCCGAGTCGGCTGGCTGCTGCCACACCCCGCCAGCATCATCAATACCAAAACCGCCGCCGCGTCCGTGCCACCACGCAAGAAGTCCTTCATGGGCAATGCTAGTTCTCGCCAAGGTTTCGTCGCTACGATTCCGTGATGTCCGCCGCTCCCACCACCCCCACCGTCTTCGACCGCGTCGCGCGGGTGATCAAACTCATCCGTCCTGCCGTGCAGGCCGACGGCGGCGATGTCGAACTCGTGGACGTGACCGACGCAGGCGTGGTGCAAATCCGCCTGCACGGAGCGTGCGTGGGCTGCCCGAGCAGCATGATCACCTTACAGGTTGGCATCGAACGGAACCTCAAGGCCCACATCCCCGAGGTGACGAAGGTCGAGGCTCTGGACTAGGGCAACCGACGATGGACCAGGTTGGACCGTCTGAGGCCGGCGACAAAGCGGATGTCGTGGTCCTCTAAACACCAGGATCTGCGGGTTTTGCGCTGCTTTTCGCACGGCAATGTGAAAGGACGGTGGAAAACCCAGATTCAGGTCTTGTGAAGCATCCGCTGTTTCGGTCACAACCCTCTACAGCCTCTGGACTTGCGGCCCCCACAAACTCGGACCAGCAACCGCACAAATCCGTGCCGCCATTGTCAGAAACTCTTTCCTTCCAAGCTATTGCGCGGTATAACTTAGTGTCCATTGGTTGCCACCCGCGCTGCCCATCGGCCCGCTTCGTCCCGATCGGATCGTGACGAGCCTCGACCCAAGCGCACCCCAGGACGGGAGCCCAGGACGGGAGTTTGTGCCATGCTCGTCATCACGAGGCGCGAAGGTGAAGAAGTCGTCATTGGCGACCCCAAGAACCCCATCGGGATCGTGCGCGTTGCGAGCGTGAAGGGCGAACGCGTCCGCATCGCTTTCGACTTCCCGCGCGAGGTGGAGATCAACCGCCGCGAGATCGCGGATCAGATCGCCAACCAGCCGCCGCAGGTGATTGGCTCGATCAAGCCCGATGCGCAGTCGGCGTGACGCACGAGTTCCCCGGAGGCATCAATCGCACTGACGTACCGATCGGGCGTTCCCAGGTGGAACATGCTGTCCCCGTTTGCCAATGATTCGGCATGGGCGAAGCGAGGGGTCCAGAACCGCGACATCTACTGCACAACTGGCTGGTGCGCGTTGTGGTGTTCTTGGCGTGCCTTGTCGCGACGATTGCGTGCGTGCGAATGGTGATACATATCGGAGGCCCGTCAAGCCTCCACGAAGCACTCCTACTCATCCTATTTGTCGTCATGTCACTTTTCTGCGCGTACTTCACACTGGGCACGCTCTTCCCATCGATGCTGCCCAAGTGCGCCCACTCCGACACCTTTGCCGAGCCGCAAGACCACTCGTGTCCGTATTGCCAAGCACGGGTCGACCGGCCCGGCGACAAGTGCCCGAATTGCGGTGCCAACGCGCACTGATGGAGCACATCGAGGGTGTCGTCGCTTGGCATTCGATGACAGTCCCGCCTTGACCGCTTCGCCCAAATGAAAAGGAAGCCACCGCGGCTGCGATGGCTTCCAGGACTGAACTCTGTCAAATCAGCGTTACTCGGCCTTCCCGCCGCTGAAGTCGTAGATCCAACGGTCACCCGCGCGTTCGAAGCTCAGCACTTCGCCCGGGGCGAAGAAGAGCTTGAGCTCGCGCTCCGCCGCTTCGGGGCTGTCGCTGCCGTGGATCAGGTTGAAGCTGTTGGAGACGCCAAAGTCGCCGCGGATGGTGCCCGGGGCCGCCTTGCTGCCAAAGGTCGCGCCCATCATGTTGCGGGCGATGGTGATCGCGCCGTTGCCGCGGATGGCCAGGACCAGCACGGGGCTGGAGGTCATGAAGCCCACGAGGCCCTTGTAGAAGCCCTTTTCCTTGTGCGCTTCATAGTGCGTCGCGGCGAGCTGCTGGCTGATCTGCATCATCTTGCAGCCGACGACCTGCAGGCCCTTGTCCTCAAAGCGGCTGACGATGCGACCCATGAGCCCCCGCTGCACGGCGTCGGGCTTGAGGATGATGAGCGTGGTTTCCATTGATCAGAACTCCTGCGAAAAGTGCGAAAATCTTGTGCGAAACGGGCACACTTGTGCCGGTAAAATTCGGGGCCGATTGTAGACCAATCTGCGACCCGCGGTCGCTTGCATCGCGGCACTTTCCGGCGACTCAGGAGACATCATGACATCTCCAACCCGAACGTAGTTGCGAACTGGTCAGGGTTTGGCCGGATACTCAAACACCCCCCGCCCCGTCTTGTCGCCCAGCCGCCCCGCCGTCACGAGCTGCCGCAGCAGCGGGCACGCGCGGTACCGGTCGTTGTTCAGGCCGTCGGCGAGGACGTTCATGATGTGCACGCACGTGTCCAAGCCGATGAAGTCCGCGAGCCGCAGCGGGCCCATCGGGAAGTTGCAGCCGAGCTTCATGATGCCGTCGATGGCTTCGGGCTCTGCGACGCCTTCCATCCATGCGTAGAACGCTTCGTTGATCATGGGCATCAACACGCGGTTGCTCACGAACCCCGCACGGTCGTTGGCCTTGAGGGGCGTCTTGCCCATCTTGGTCGACAGCGCGACGGTGCGCTCGACCACGTCCTTGCTGGTCTGTATCGCCGGGATCACTTCAACCAGCTGCATGAGCGGCACGGGGTTGAAGAAGTGCATGCCCACCACGCGATGGGCAGTCTTGCCCGCGGCGGTCGCGATGTCGGTGATGCTGATGCTGCTGGTGTTGGTCGCGAGCACGACGTTTTCGTCGGGGCAGATCGCCGCGAGCTTGGCGAACAGATCCTTCTTCACCTTCGCGTCCTCGACGACGGCTTCGACGATCCACTGGCTGCCCCCGAGGTCTTCGAGCTTTTCGGTGAACTTGATGCGGCCGAGGGCGGCGTCCATGTCCGCTTGGGCCATCTTGCCCTTTTCGACGAACTTCGCGAGGCTCTTTTTGTGCACGCCCTGGCACTTGGCGATCGCGCCGGGAAAGGCGTCAAAGACCGTGACGTTGATGCCGCTCGCGGCGGCGATCTGCGCGATGCCGCCGCCCATTTGACCTGCGCCGAGGACGCCCAAGGAAGTAATCGTGCTCATGTGGAAGGGTAGTGCCACCATCGCGCCGCATCACGCCCCCTCCAACCCTGCCATGTCTCGCGCGAGTTCCTCCGTCGTGCAGCCCATGTGCTTCACGCACGCGTCGTCGGGTTCCGTCTCGCGGCAGGCCCGTAGGAACGCAAAGAACGGCTTGGGCCGCTCTTCCAGACACCGCCGGACGATCCACTGAGAGAGCAGATAAGCGAGTTGTTGGTCGTCGTCGTCGGGCGAGCCATACCCGCGGCCATCCAGAAACTCAAACGCACGTTCACCGGACCATCGCGATCGCATCTTGCTGATGGCCTCAGCATTCACGAGGAAGTTGGCGGTGTGAGTGACGCGTTCCTCCATCATCTGCGTCAGCCCCTCTTCAATCCACAGAGGAATGCCAGCGTCGGCGAGCGCATGGTGCGTCAATTCGTGCGCAATCGTGGAATCTGACTCACCACGATTGACCAGGTTCAGCACCAGCATCGGAGGTTGTCCATCGTGTTCTCGTGCATAGATTCCGCCGCTGGTCGCTTGCTGCCCGTCGGAGAACATGGGCGATAAAAACGAGTAATAGTCCTCGCGGCTCGACACGCCCACCATCACAAACGCCGGAATCGGCTCCTCGCCTCGAATCGGCTTGAGCGATCGCGTCAGTTCATCAAGCGAACGATCCGCCGCGCTGCGAATTCGCTGCCCCAGCGTGCCGTCAAAGGGGGTCAGCGCGTCGTAGCGAAGCGTGCGCCAAGCTTGATAGTCTCCCTCAAGCTCTTCGCGAAGCAGTTCGAGCCAAGCCGCGGCGATCGCGCGACGCATCAGCGGGTCATCGGGATGATGTCGTTGCAGCCAGGCATCCGCGAGCGACCAGTCAACATGAGACAGGCCCTCGCGTCGGACCATCATTCCCCGCACCGCTTCTCGATCGATGGCGGGCAGGTTGATTGCCCCGCTGACACTGCGTCGATTGCCCCAAATGCGATCCCACCACGAACACATATCGCAATTGTACATGAATCCTCTAGAATTGGCCATGCCCACGATCCCCCAACTCGAGAGGCTCCTCGCTGCGGAGCCCAACGACACCTTTCTGCTCTACGGCCTCGCCCAAGAGCATGCGAAGGCGGGCAACACGTCTCGGGCAGTCGCCTTCTACGACCGCGTCCTCGCCCTGGACCCCCACTACTGCTACGCGTACTTCCACAAGGCCAAGGTTCAGCACGAGTCGGGCGATGTCCAATCCGCCCTCGCGACCGTGCGTGCCGGGCTCGACGCGGCTCGAAAAGCCGGGGATCGGCAGGCTTTGGGGGAGTTATCGGGGTTGCTCGACGAGTGGGAGTGACCAACAATTGGGCAAGAGAAGTTGCGCCAGCGTCCATACCCTTGGGCCCTCAGGAGTTGGGTCGGAGGGGACTGGGGCGGGAGGCTCGGGGGGAGGGACTCCCGGCGATTCAAGCACCTTGCGAGGTTCCGCGTGATCAACAGTTACCGAGCGAACGTCGAAATGGTCCGCCCAGGGTTGTTCGGGGATGCGCCGCCCGGGCGCGACGGCAGCCTCACACCCCGCATCTCGGGCTTGCAGCCCGACCTCACCAACCCGAGCGTGACGTTCGTGAAGGTGGGCGACAAGGTCGTCGCGAAAGTGCCGTTCATGGACATCGAGAAGCTGGGATTGCGCGTGGGCGCGAGTTGGACCTCGCGTCTGGCCCAGACCTGCGAGCAGGCGTTCCAGGTGATGCAGGCCAAGGAGCAGGCGACCAAGATTCTCGCGATCAAGGGCAAGAGCTCAAGCCAGCTTGAACTCAAACTCACCGAGAAGGGCTTCAACGGCAGCGTCGCCAAGACCGCCGTCGAAGAGATGAAAAAGGCCGGACTGATCAACGACCTCGCCGTGGCGGAAGCGGTGGTGAGCGTTGAAGTCACGCGGCATACGTCCGTGACGATGGTGCGCAAGAAACTCGAAGAAGCCGGGATCGGCGAAGAGATGGCCACGGCGACGATCAAGCGGGCCACCAAGGGCAAGAGCGAAGCCGCGCGGGCAAAGGCGCTCGCGGAAGAGCTCGCCGACAAACTGCCCGCGAAGCTCGGCAAGGCTGCCCGCTGGCGGCGCGTCTGCCAGGGCCTGATTCGCAAGGGCTTTGACGAAGATATTGCGCGTGCCGCGACGCGGAAGGTCGAAGGGCCAGAACCCGAGTAGGCCCGGCGTCCCGCTGGGCAACGTATTGCAACCGAACCAGGCGAAGTTGCGGATGAATCGCATCGAAGTCGTCGCTTGGGCGACGCCTTGGATAGCACGGTTGATGCACGCCAACTTGTCGAACATAGGATGGACCATGCGAATCGCGGCGAAGATGCTGATGGCGATGATGGGCGTTGGGCTGGCGGCTTTGGCTGGCTGCACCGCCGATGGCAACAGCCGCGTTGAAATGGGCGATGCACGCATCGATCCCACACGTGCGACGACGGTGCGCGGCATCAGCGACTCCAACGCGCGGCCTGAGCGGCTCACCAACGACTCCTCAGCGTCGCTGCAAGGCCTCTCGCGGGCACACTGGGATCGCACGACCGTGCTCGTGCCCGTCGATGGCGTCGAAGGCACGCCCCGCTACCTCCGCGAGTATCCGCGCACGGTCGCAACCGCCCGTCAGCGCGGCGAGTTCCCCACCGAGATGACCGCCCTCGAACTCTCGGGCGACTCCGAAGCGGATCAGTGGACCGAAACCCTCGCCTCGCCGGGATGGCACCTGATCCAAGTGGCCGCACTGCCCGTGCGGATGATTATGCACGATCCGTCGCAGTCCGTGCGTCACCTGCCCCAGCAGCACTGGCGGGCGCAGGTCACGACGCTCCGCCAGAGCAACGCGGAAGCCACAAAGATCGCCGAACTTGAAGCCGCAGCGCTCAAGGCCCGGCAAGAGGACGCGAAGGTGCGGAGTGATGCGATGGATGCGGTGCGCTGATTCCACTGGACGCGCGGCCGATTCCGCAGCGCTCACTGAAACGCGTGCACCCGGCTTGGTAACAATGGGCATGGGTTTGGTCGCCGCCGCTCCGAAGGAACGTCAGGTTGAGTCCGCTCCCGCATTCGGTCCGGTCACGCCGGGCGAGTGGGGTGCTGGTGCGCCGTCGCACCGATCCGAAACGGGCGAGTGGGCCATTGATCTGCGGAACGTCGACAAGATGTATCGCGGCAAGGTCCACGCCCTTCGTGGCATCGAGATGCGGGTCAAGAAGGGCGAAGTATTCGGCTTGCTTGGCCCCAACGGGGCGGGCAAGAGCACACTGGTCAAGATCCTGATGACCGTGATCGCGCCCACGCGGGCGGAGGGCACGATGCTGGGCCAGCCCGTGGGGCACAAGCCCACGCTGGCGCGGGTGGGGTATCTGCCCGAACACCACAAGTTTCCCGAGTATCTGACCGGCGCACAGGTTGTCGAGTTCTACGCCGCGCTCGCAGGCGTGGATCGAGCAACACGAAAGAAGCGGACGCCCGAACTGCTTGAATTGGTGGGCATGAAGGACTGGGGCAACAAGAAAGTGGGCGGGTATAGCAAGGGCATGCGCCAGCGCGTGGGCATCGCGCAGGCTTTGGGCACCAACCCCGATCTGGTCGTGCTTGATGAGCCGACGGACGGCGTCGATCCCGTGGGCCGTCGCGAGATCCGCGAGATGCTCACCCGCATCAAGGAGGAAGGCCGCACCGTCTTCCTCAACAGTCATCTTCTGAGCGAACTTGAAATGGTCTGCGACCGCGTCGCGATCCTCGTGCAGGGCAAGGTCAAGAGCCAGGGCACGATCGAAGAACTTACCGTCAAGCGGCAGGTGTATGAGATCGAAGTCGCGGCGCTGGGCGCGGACGGCGTCGAAGGCCTCGTCGCAGCCCTCGAAGGCAAGCAGGCTGCGAGGATGCTCGCCGGGCGTGTTGAGGCAGCCCCGCTGGGCTCGGCCGCCGGGGTCAACATCGCCAAGCGCGTGGGCATCCGCGGCCAACTCGCCAGCGGCGAGGAAGTCGAGGTCGATCACGGCACGGTGCGGATCGCGACGGTCGATGCGGAACGCATCCAGCCGACGCTCGATGCCCTGCGCGGCGCGGCATATGTGATCAAGTCTGTCAAGGCCAATCGCCCGTCGCTGGAGGACCTGTTCATGGAAGCGGTGACGGATCCGGAGACGGGCAAGGCGTTGGGGCCGGGGGCGAAGAAGGAAGGGGGCGCGAAGTGACTTCCACATGGGCCCTCGTCCTGGATGCCTATCGCGACCTCAACAGCAAGAAGCTGTTCTGGATTACGCTCGTCATCTCCGGCTTGATCGTGCTGGCGTTCGCCGCCATCGGCGTCAACGAACAGGGCGTGACGCTACTGCACTGGCAAATCAGCGACTTTGGCGGCACCGTCACCAGCGACACCATCCCGCCGGCGATGCTGTACAAGTCGATTTTCTCCAACTTCGGCATCGCCTTCTGGCTCGCGTGGGGCGCATCGATTCTCGCGCTGATTTCCACCGCCGGGCTGATCCCGTCGTTCGTCCAGGGCGGCGCGGTCGAGCTCGTGCTCAGCAAGCCCATCACGCGCGTCCGGCTGTTCCTGACCAAGTTCGCCTGCGGTTTGTTGTTCACCACGCTCCAAGTCGCGGTGTTCACCTTCGCCTGCTTCTTGGTGATCGGCCTGCGCGGCAAGTCGTGGGAACCTTCCGTCTTCCTCGCCATCCCACTCGTCGTGATCTTCTTCAGCTACTTGTACTCGATCTGTGCGCTCATCGGGTTGGTCACGCGATCCACCATTGCCGCGCTGCTGCTCACGCTGCTTGCGTGGTTTGGGTTGTTCCTCGTGAACTTTGGCGACGCGGCGATGATCGGCATGCGCGAGGCAGCGAAGACCAATGTCGAGAATCTCGAGAAGAGCGTTGCACGCCACGAGCGATTCGCGACACGCCAGTGGGAGCAGTTGTGGCTGACTCGCAATACGAAAGACCTTCCCGACGGTGCTCCGAAGCCGACGCCGCCCAAGCCGCCAGTCGCGGAACTTGACGAAGCAGTGCCGACGCTGCGCGACGAGCGTCGCAAACTGGCCGAGCAGCAGCAGATGGCACAACGCATGGAGCTGTTCGCCACCGCCGCGGTCGGACTCAAGACGGTGCTGCCCAAGACCGGCGAGACCATCGACCTGCTGTCGCGAACGCTGCGGGATCGGATGAACCTGCCGGGCGACGACAGCGACACGGAAACCAGCAACGAAAGTCAGCCGCCAGACCAGGCCAGGACTGTGAACTTCTGGAATCAACGCGATCCGGAGGAAAGTCGCAAGCTTCAGCAGCGGATCGACGGCGAGTTCAAGAAACGCAGCGTCTGGTGGGTGCTGGGCACGTCGCTGCTGTTTGAAGCGGTGATCCTCGCGATTGCGTGCATCGTCTTTGTCCGCAGAGACTTCTGAAAAACGTGACGTGCCGTTTTTTATCCGTACATGTCGTTCTGTATATGATAGGGTTCGCCAAGATGAGGCTTACCCTTGCCCCAGAACGAGTCTCCCAAGCTAGTACCCCACCCGTTCCGCGATCGCCACGACGCCTGGGCAACCGCCCCCGCTGCTGAGGTTGCGCGCTCCGGCACCTTCGCGGAACTGTGCGTCACGAGCAACTACACATTTCTGCACGGAGCCAGCCACCCCGAGGAACTGGTTCGTGCCGCGAGCGCGATGGGACTCGGCGCCATCGCCATTACCGACCTGCACTCCCTCGCGGGCATTGTGCGGGCCCATGTCGCGGCGAAGGAATCCGGCGTGCAACTCGTGGTCGGCGCACGATGCGTGGCACGGGATGTGCCGGGAGCATCAATCTGGCTGCACGTCGCGTCGCGAGAGGGCTATGCGAGACTCTGCCGACTGCTCACGCTGGGCAAGCGTTGCGCCCCCAAAGGGCAATGCTGGCTGGATTGGACGGACATCGAACAGGCAGGGCGTGAGAGTGATGGCCTGTTGGCGACAATCGGTTTCGATGCCGAGCATGGATGGAGCGACGAGGACGCCCACGAACTGCTCAGTCGCGCCCACGCCGCGTTCGACGATGATCGATTCTCCCTCGCTCTTTCACGCCGGCACGCGAGCGACGATCACATCCGCACGGAGCGACTCGCACGCTTCGCGAAGGCCGCCGGCGTGCCACTGCTCGCGACGAACGACGTGCTCTATCACGACCCCTCCCGCCGGATGCTGCAGGACGTGCTGACCTGCATCCGCCACGGATGCACGCTGACGCAGGCGGGTCAGGAACGCGTCAGCGAGCTTGAGTCCAACGCCGAGCGTCGGCTCAAGTGCGCGGAAGAGATGTCGCGTTTGTTCGCGCAGTTTCCAGCCGCAATCGCCCGCAGCTGCGCGATCGCCGCACAATGCGCGAACTTCTCGCTCAATCAACTTCGATACGAGTATCCGGAAGAGATCGTCCCCGCGGGCACCACGGCGCAAGAGCATCTGGAAGCCCTTACCTGGCGCGGCATGGCGGAGCGATACCCGCCCTCCACGCATCCACACGGCCCGCCCGACAAAGTCCGCCGCCAGATCGG
Organism: Phycisphaerales bacterium; assembly: GCA_022843045.1. Taxonomy (GTDB): domain Bacteria; phylum Planctomycetota; class Phycisphaerae; order Phycisphaerales; family UBA1924; genus BJHL01. The sequence continues at coordinate 51,576 of JALHOJ010000015.1, read as the reverse complement.
GCACGAACTCGCGCTTATCCGCGAGCTCAACTATGCCGCGTACTTCCTCACCGTCGAAGATCTCGTGCGCTTCGCTCGCTCTCTCACGCCTCCGATCCTCTGTCAGGGCCGCGGCGCGGCGGCGAACTCCGCCGTCTGCTACTGCCTGGGCGTCACGGCGGTGGACCCAGATCGCATCAGCCTGCTCTTCGAGCGATTCATAAGCAAGGAACGCAACGAACCGCCGGACATCGACATCGACTTCGAGCACGAACGCCGCGAGGAGGTGATCCAGTACATCTATCGCAAGTACGGGCGCGAACGCGCTGCACTGACGGCGGAAGTGATCTCGTATCGCCGTCGCAGCGCGATCCGTGACGTGGGCAAAGCACTTGGCCTTTCGCTCGATCTCGTCGACCGCCTTGCGAAAGACGGCGACTGGTGGGACCAGGGCACCGTGCACGACGAAGAACTTCGCGCCATGGGCCTCAATCCGCATGAACCCACCCTCGCGTGGCTCGCGAAGCTTGTGGGTGAGATTCTCGGCTTTCCAAGACACCTCTCCCAGCACGTGGGCGGCTTCATCATCACCCGCACGCCCCTGTGCGAAATCGTCCCCGTCGAGAACGCCGCGATGGCGGACCGGACCGTCGTCGAATGGGACAAGGACGACATCGACGCGATGGGCATGCTGAAAGTGGACGTGCTGGGGCTTGGCATGCTCACGGCGATCCGCCGGTGCTTGGGAATGGTCAATGCGGAGAGAGGTGTCGAGGTGGCGAGGTGTTTAGAAGGGCCAAGAGGAGATGCGTCGGAGAGCAGAGATCGTGACGGGGGAGTTCAGGATTGCTTCCTTCAGAACGGGCTTCGCGATGACCAGCATTCGGTCGTATCGGTATCTGATCGTTTGGCAGAAGAGCAAGGAACTCGCGAAACTGATATATTGCGTGACGGACCAGATGCCACGCTCCGAGCAGTTTGGCCTCACCAACCAGTTGCGACATGCGGCGGTCTCGATCCCGTCGCACATCGCCGAGAGGTACAACCGCAAGACCACGCCCGAGTACATACGGAGCCTGCGCATCGCGAACTGTTCACAAGCGGATCTCTCGACCCAATACGAGATCACGATCGCATTGGACCTGATCAAACCCTCTCAGCAGACCACGGCCCTTCTCACAGAGGTGGATCGCTTGCTCTTCGCCCTGATCCGCAAACTCAATCCCTGACCCCCACGCCCCCGACGCCTCACCACCTCGTCACTCCAAAACCTCTTCTCGACACCTCGACACCACGACACCTCGACACCTCTCCTTTAGAACTGCACACGGTGCCTCCCGAAGACCCCGCCACGTACGCCATGATCCAGCGGGCCGACACGATCGGCGTCTTCCAGATCGAAAGTCGCGCGCAGATGTCGATGCTCCCGCGATTCAAGCCGCGCTGCTTCTATGACCTCGTCATCGAGGTCGCGATCGTCCGCCCCGGGCCCATCCAAGGGGACATGGTGCATCCGTATCTTCGCCGGCGCAACGGCGAGGAGGCAGTGACGTTTCCCAACGACGCCGTGCGTGAAGTGCTCGGTCGCACCCTGGGCGTCCCGCTCTTCCAGGAGCAGGCGATGCAGCTCGCCATTGTCGCCGCAGGCTTTACTCCAGGCGAAGCCGACAAACTCCGCCGCGCCATGGCCGCGTGGAAACGCAAGGGCGACCTGATCTACCGCTTCGGCGGCAAACTGATCGCCGGCATGATCGCACGCGGCTACCCCGAGGAGTTCGCGCACCGCTGCTTCGAGCAGATCAAGGGCTTCAGCGAATACGGCTTTCCTGAAAGCCACGCCGCGAGCTTTGCGCTGCTGGTCTATGTGTCGTGCTGGCTCAAGCGCCATCACCCCGCTCAGTTCGCCGCGGCGATCATCAACAGCCAGCCGATGGGCTTTTACGCCCCCGCGCAGATCATCCGCGACGCCCGCGAGCATGGCGTCGAGGTCCTACCCGTGGACGTCCTGCACAGCGCATGGGACTGCACGACACCCCAGGCCCGGACCATTCGCCTGGGCATGCGATTGGTGCGAGGCCTCTCGCGGCGAGATGCCGATGCGATCGCCGCCGCTCGAGATCGTGTGCGACCGAGTTCGATGCTGGCCTTATGGCGATCTTCCGGCTCACGCGCGGCTGGGTTTGTCAGGCTCGCCCGCGCGGATGCGTTCGGATCGATGGGCCTCACGCGTCAGCAGGCCTTGTGGCAGGCGAAACTGCTGCGAGACGAGAAGATGCCGCTGTTTGAAGGTCTGGAGGAGCGTTCGCACGACACGGATGTGCGTGCACGGCCCGCCTTGCCCGCCGTCGCGCCCGCGAGACAAGTCGCGGAGGACTACACCAGCATCGGCCTGTCGCTCAAGTGTCATCCGATGTCATTCGTGCGTGAGCGACTGGCTCGGTCGGGCGTGCTTCCCTGCTCAGCGCTTCTCAACGCCTCCATCACACCCGACGGCGAATGGATCCGGGTCGCGGGCCTCGTCTTGGTCCGCCAACGCCCCGGCACCGCCAGCGGCGTGGTCTTCATCACACTCGAAGACGAAACCGGCGTCGCCAACCTCATCCTCTGGGCAAGAACCTTCGAGAAGTATCGCAAAGCAGCCCGCCTCAGCAAGGTCCTGCTCGTGCGAGGCCGGGTGCAGCGCGAGGGCGATGTCGTACACGTGCATGCCCGCGGCCTGCGCTCCATCGATGGATGGATGGACGAGATGGCCGTGCGATCTCGCGACTTTCACTGACACTCTGCTCGTGCCCAGCACGACGCGCTTGCGCTCCATGCGTCGGCGCGAGCGCTAACTCGCGCCGACGCGTTGTCATGCATCTCAGTTGCACCGCAGCCGCGTGCCGCCTATGACGATGGTCACGCCCGAGCGGGGCCGATCGTCACAGCGTGGGCGAGGCTCGCAGCGGGGCGGAGGCGGCGGGCACACGGGGCGGGGGCGGCACTCGCCGCGGCCGCGCTGGCCGTGATCCCACCGACGATCCCTGCGGTGATCGCGCTGGCTTTCACGCCGTTCATGGCGATACTCGCCGCGAGAGTCGCAGGTGCGGACTTCGCGATAGCGCGAGGTCCACCGCCCATCGCCCGCATGCGCGACCGGCGCAAGGGTGGTCAGCCCCGCGCACAGCGCCAGGGCACTGAGAAGCAGCCGACGCCCGACAAGGGCCTCGGCGAACCGACGAATCTGCGGAACCATGTTGAACTCCTTCGTGCGCCGCGGGGGGCGACAACGCGTCGTGCCCGCGTCGCGGGTGTGCGGGCCGTGCTTCGCCGTCGCGAAGATGGCCACCCGCTCGCGCGTGCGCGCGGTCGCAAGCGGGTCTGGTTAGCCAGCACTAGGTTGGACGCGGAGCGGCGTGGTAGGTTCCGCGGCACGACGTGGTACTTGCGAATACGTTCTCAGATGCATGCCGGAGATGCGGGCCCCTCCGTGGTGATCATGCCTTGGCGAACGCCGCGTCGAAGGCGCGAGCGCTGGGCGGGAAGTCCAACGCCCGAACGAACGCCGCGGCTTCCTTCGCCCCCGCCTCGCGGTCCATACCCGGATCTTCCCACTCAACGCTCAGCGGCCCGGCGTATCCGATGCGGTTGAGTTCGCGAATGATCGCCTGGAAGTCAACTTGGCCGCGGCCCGGGCTTCTGAAGTCCCAGCCTCGGCGTGGATCGCCGAACGGCAGATGGCTCGCGAGGATGCTCGTCGTGCCATCGAGCGTGCGGGCGCAGTCCTTGATGTGGCAGTGGAAGATGCGATCCGGGAACGCCCGAATGAACTGCACGGGATCGACAAACTGCCAGAACAGATGCGAGGGATCGAAGTTGAAGCCGAACGCCGGGTGATTGCCGACCGCGCTCAGGGCGGCGCGTGTGGTATGAATGTCGTACGCGATCTCAGTCGGATGCACTTCCAGCGCGAACTTGACGCCGCACGCGTGGAACGCGTCAAGTATGGGCCCGAATCTCGCGGCGAAGTCGTCGTAGCCGCGCTTCACGTCCGCGGAGCTGGTGGGCGGAAAGAAGTACAGCTTGGACCAGATCGCCGAACCCGTAAAGCCGTTCACGACGGGGACGCCCAGCAGTTTCGCGGCCTTTGCGGTGTCGATCAGCTCGTTCGCTGCGCTGCGACGGACCGCTTCTTGATCGATCGCGGGCAACGCGCCCGACGCCGCGCTGCTACTGCCCCAGACGTGCGCGGGCAGGATCGACTTGTGGCGTGCGTCGATCTCATCGCACACCGCCTGCCCCACGAGGTGGTTGCTGATGGCCCAGGTCTTGAGACCGTGCCGAGCAAGCTGCGCGTGCTTGGCTTTGCAGTAGTCGCTCTCGCGCAACGCTCGTTGCACATCGAAGTGATCGCCCCAGCAGGCGAGTTCGACGCCGTCGTAGCCCCAGGCTTTCACCTTGGCGGCGAGCGTCTCGAGCGGGAGGTCGGCCCATTGGCCGGTGAACAGGGTGAGGGGGCGGGGCATGAGCGAGGGTATCGCTCACGAATCCACCGACCACTGCAGTTGCGGCCGCCGGGCGAGCGTGGCTATCCCCGCACTTGATTCCGCAGTGAACCCAGCCCCTCAATCTCAACCTCCACCTGATCCCCACCTTTCAGCCACACTGGTGGGTTCCTCGCGAAACCCACGCCGCTGGGCGTGCCCGTGAGGATCAGCGTGCCCGGCACGATCGTGTGATCGCGGCTGATTTCGCTGATCAGCGTGGCGACGGAGAAGACCATGTCCTTGGTGTTGCCGTCCTGCATGACGGCGCCGTTGACGCGCGTGATCAATCGCAGGTGCTGAGGATCCCGGACTTGTGCGGCTGGGACCAGCGCGCCAACAGGACAGAACGTGTCGAAGCTCTTGCCACGATAGAACTGGCCCCCGCCGCCTTCCTTCTGCCACCAGCGGGCCGAGACATCGTTCGCCACGCAATACGCCAGCACGCATGCGAGCGCCCGATCCACAGGCACATCCTTCACAGGCGGCGCGTTCATGTCCGCCCCGCGCTGCGTGCCCACGATCACGCCCAACTCGCCCTCAAAGTCCACCTGCGGCCGATCTGCACAGGCCTTGGGGATCACGATGTCCTCGCCATCCAAACTGAGGCTGGCGAGATTTTTCGTGAAGAGCATGGGCCGCGTGGGCACATCCGCCCCCTGCTCTTTTGCATGCTCGACGTAGTTGCGACCAATGCCGATGATGTGGCGAATCGGAGTGTCAATGCCGTGATGCTCGACGCTGACGCCTTCGGGGGAGCGGGTGAAGCGCATGCGGGAGAGTAGAACCCGCAGCGGCGCTGGCCGGGAGGGGTGGCGTATCCGCCATACGGACCGAGGGGCGTGACTGAATCAGAGTGCGAGGGTGCGAAAGAGCGAAGAACGGTCACAAAGCGTGAGGAGACGGCGTGCGTGCCCGCATCCGTTCCGGCGACAGCCATCAGAATGGCTGACGCCAGTGGCAGCGCGACCGCTGGGCGAACCACCCGTCCGCTATCTCGCTGCATCCAGATGGAGGCCGCAGGTTTCGTTCCGATCTGTGTCCTCAAGGCCGAAACCGCCAGCCGCCAAGCCAGAATCAAGCAAACCACGCCAATCTGGAGGTTCTTGGCCCCAAGCCGGGCGACAACACGCCCCTTCGGGCTGGACAAACGCCCGCTGCGCGCCGATACTTCCCTCCCGCGACGGGCCCAAACCCGCCGCAGCCGCCACCTTAGCTCAGCGGTAGAGCGATGCTTTCGTAAAGCATAGGTCCGGGGTTCAAATCCCCGAGGTGGCTTTTCTCGCTGGTGTGGGCTTGAGTGCTTCCGGCGATGCGAATCTTGTCCGATTCAAGAGGCCTTTCGGACTCCCCCACTCTGTTCATTTGTGAGTGCTTTCGTCGTCGCACCGGTGAGTGCTTCGGAGCTGCTGGTTCGGCTGTGCTTGGTGCAGCCGGCGTTCACTCGAGGCTGCACGGGAGGCATGCTTCCACGTGGGATGTCGCATCAACATAGAGTTGGCACGATGTCGGCTTGGACGGTGGATCAAGTCGTGGCGCTGGCTCCCGATGCATCATCCGCTTCGGCGGGTCAAGGACTCGCTTCAATCAAGAAGTGGAGTGCGATAGGGAAGAGTGAACGGACGATCTGGGGGCTCTGTCAGGGGTCGGGCAAGGAGCCCTACCAAAGTCGAATAGACATCTCAGAGCCAGCGTTCAAGTGCAGTTGCCCGAGCAGGAAGTTTCCGTGCAAGCACGGGCTTGGGCTGTTCTTGCTTTTCGTGAAGGATGAAAGTGCGTTCAAGACTCTGGCCGAGCCCGGCTGGGTTTCGGAATGGATCGCCGGGAGGGCCGAACGGGCGGAGAAAAAGGTCGAGCGAGCCAAGGCTGTTGCGGAGAAGCCTGTCGATGAAGCGGCCCAGGCAAAGCGCGCGGCGGAGCGTGAAGCGCGAGTGAAGGAGGGCGTGGCGGGGTGTCGCATGTGGCTTGAGGATGTCATGCGGCGCGGGTTAGCGGCGGCTCGTACCGAGCCGTCGACCATGTGGGATCGGATGGCAGCGCGGATGGTGGACGCACAGGCACCGGGGCTTGCGGGCATGGTTCGGCGCATTCCAGAGTTGATCGCATCCGGATCAGGGTGGGACGTGCGAGTATTGGACCACCTGGGCAAGCTCCACTTGTTGCTGAGAGCCAGCGAACGGCTGGACACCCTGCCGCCAGACCTCGCCGAAGACGCGCGGATTGCGATGGGATGGCAGCGATCAAAGGACGAAGTGCTGTCCTTCGCTGGAGTGCAAGATCGATGGGCGGTGCTCGGCCAGGTCGTCGAAGAAGAGGAGCGGCTCAAGGTTCGGCGGACCTGGCTGGTGGGGCGACAGTCCAAACAGCGGGCGTTGGTCTTGGACTTTGCGGCGGGGCTCGCGCCGCTCGAGCAGAGCGTCGCTGCGGGGTCGGAATTTGACAGCGAACTTGCGTTCTACCCGGGACGGCTGCCACTGAGGGCGCTGGTGAAGTCTCGCGGCGAGTCACTGCGGCTTTCGGACGATCTTGGCGACGCGGCTGATCAGACAATCGAAGCGGCTCTGCATCGCTACGCCCAGGCGCTCGCCGCCAACCCGTGGACCGTGCGATGGCCGATGGTGCTGAGCCAAGTGCGTCCCGCTCAGAACGAAGGACGCTGGCACTTGGTCGACAGGGAGGCATCGGCCCTGCCCCTGCAGCCGTCGTTCGCTTCCGGGCTCGCGTGGTGGCGGCTGGTTGCGACGGGCGGCGGGCGTGAGATGACGGTGCTGGCGGAGTGGGACGGACGGTGGGCGATGCCGCTGAGCGTGCTAGTTGATGGGCACTTTTACGACTTGGCCACGAGGTGGGCGTCATGAGTGGTGCCTCGCCCATCGAGCGTCTGCGGTCGTTGGCATCGACCGCGATGATCGGCACGGATCGATCCGCTGAAACACCTGCAAAGGTGCTCTGTGCGGCAGCTCTCCTGGGCGCACAAGCCCGCGCTGGCTTGCGGCCTCAGCGCATCGAAGGGCGCCTGCGGGAGCGTCCCGAAGACCCGACGCCCATCGCGGGCCCAGCACCAATGGCGACGTTGATGCGACTACTCGGCAATCCAGACGCGGGCTTGATCGAGGAATGGGCGGTGCTCGCGGGACGACGGGGCGTGCGAGTTGCGGACGCGACTGTGCCGTTGCTCTTGGATTGGTGGTCGCGCCAGCCTCGGCGTACGTCCGACGTGTTCGCGGCGACGGGCACCTGCGGCGCATGGCTCGCGTCGCTCAACGCGGATTGGGCCAAGCCCGTGGTCGGCTCGGCCGTGCCGTCCGACGCGGACGATGTCTGGCAAACCGGCAAGGCACCTGAGCGTGCCGCACTTCTGCTCACAGTGCGTCGAGTCGATCCGGCGCGTGCTCTAGAAATGGTCCGATCGACGTGGCAAAACGACGGCGCCGACGAGCGGCGTCGATTCATCGAAGTGCTCGCAGAACGATGCTCCATGGCGGACGAGCCGTTTCTTGAGAACGCGCTCGATGACAGGAGCAAAGTTGTTCGGCGGCAGGCTGCATGGGCGCTTGCGCTGATTCGCGGCTCGCGGCTGAGGGCTCGAATGACAGAGCGTGCCAAGGCCATGGTGAGCGTGGACGACAAGGGACGGTTGCTCATGCGGATGACCAAGATCGCGCTGACGCTCCCGGCGGCCTTTGACAAGGACTGGGAGCGTGACGGCATCGAGGAACAGGCGGCCAGCGGCACAGGCAAGCGGGCCTGGTGGATGCGCCAGATTCTGGGAGGAGCCGACCTGGAACTTTGGACGGATGTCACCGGCCTTGAGCCCGAGCGGGTTCTGGATTCCCTCAGCAAGGACGAATGCTTCGCCGACGCCCTGGCGGCGCTCAACCAGCGAGCATCCGCCGATGGCGACGTCGCATGGTGTCGCGTCCTGATGCAGCACGCTCTTCGGCAGGACCGGCTGGACCATCAAGTCGTGCTGAGCCTGGTGGGTCGATTGCCCATTGCGCACCGAGAAGGATTGCTGCTGGAAGCTGCCCAGCACAAGCACGTTTCACTCCAGGATCGTTGGTTGATCTTGAGCGGCGGCGAGGAGCGGTGGTCCGCGGAATACTCGATCAACGCTTTGCGACTGCTGAGCGGTCGCAAGACTCCCGATGAGACGTGGCAGTTGTTTGACTGTGCCGAGCGGGTGTCGCGATTGATTGCGCCCCAAGTCGCAGAACAGTTCGCGGAGGCGCTGACGCAGATGTTTCCAGACACGAAGGCGGAAGGCTTCAGAAAGAGCATCGATCGGGCCCGGTTGCGGGCGGAGATGTACAAGGAGTTTGCACCGTGAGCACGACGAATACCGAAACGATCCTGCGCGACACAGCGGAGCGCCAGTTTGCCAGCGAACTGGCCGCCTTGGCAAGGATCGATGATCGCGAGAAGCCGCCCAGATGGAAGCTCTCCCCATGGGCGGTCGTCACGTATCTGATGGGCGGCAAGCTGAAGGACGGAACCGTCATCAGCCCGAAGTACGTCGGCAATCAGCGGCTCATTGAGATCGCGGTGGCAACGCTGCTGACGGACCGCGCCTTGCTGCTGCTGGGCGTGCCGGGCACAGCGAAGAGCTGGGTGAGCGAGCATCTGGCCGCTGCGATCAGCGGAGACTCCACGCTGCTCGTGCAAGGCACGGCTGGCACGCCCGAAGAAGCGATCCGTTACGGCTGGAACTACGCCCAATTGCTGGCCAAGGGCCCGTCGCGAGACGCGGTCGTACCCAGCCCGGTGATGCGGGGCATGACCGAGGGCAAGATCGTTCGCGTTGAGGAGCTGACGCGGGTTCCCAGCGATGTCCAGGACACGCTCATCACGATCCTGTCCGAGAAGACACTGCCGATTCCAGAACTCAACAGCGAAGTACGGGCCGTCAAGGGCTTCAACATCATCGCCACCGCGAACGATCGCGACAAGGGCGTCAACGAGCTCTCCAGCGCGCTCAAGCGTCGCTTCAACACCGTGGTGCTGCCCGTGCCCGATTCGATGGACGAAGAAGTGGACATCGTGCAGCGACGGGTCGTCCAGCTTGGCAAGGCGCTGGAGTTGCCCAGCGAAACACCCGCGATGGAAGAGATCCGACGGGTCGTGACGGTCTTTCGCGAATTACGCGAGGGCAAGACTGCCGACGGGAAGAGCAAGCTCAAGCAGCCATCGAGCACGCTGAGCACCGCAGAAGCGATCAGCGTGATCACGAGCGGAATCGCGCTCTCGGCCCACTTTGGCGACGGCACGCTCAAGGCGGGAGACGTGGCCAGCGGAATGATCGGCGCGATCATCAAGGATCCCGTGCAGGATCGCATCGTGATGCTGGAGTATCTGGAGACGGTTGTGAAGGAGCGGGACGGCTGGAAGGACTTGTACCGGGCCTGCAAGGACGTGATGTAACGCATGGGCACGCAGATCACAGTGCTTGGAGTTCGTCACCATGGCCCGGGTTCGGCCCGGATGGTGGTGCGCGCGTTCGAACGGCTCGATCCTGATGCAGTCTTGATCGAGGGCCCGCCCGACGCTCAAGACGTTCTCATGCTCGCGGGTCACAAGGCGATGAAGCCGCCGGTCGCGCTGCTGGTGTACGAGCCGGAGCGTCCGAGCGAAGCCGCGTACTACCCGTTTGCAACGTTCTCGCCGGAGTGGCAGTCGATCCGCTGGGGACTGGAACGCCAACGAGAGGTGCGGTTTATTGATCTGCCTCGCTCGCTTCGCACACCAGCGGACGAATCTGAAGCCCTGACGGCTGCCCCGCCCACGGAGCCTCACGACTCGATCAACGACGCACCCTCCGAGGATCCGTCGTCGCCGAATGCGGTCCCGCGTGACCCGCTCGACCAACTGGCGAAGTCGGCGGGCTTTTCGGACGGGGAAGCTTGGTGGGGCAGGTTGATCGAGGAGTATCGCGGCGCAAGTGGCGAAGATAACCCGATCGGGATGTTTGACTCCATCCGCGAAGCGATGGCAGCAGCTCGTGCTGAACTGGGTGATCTGCGTCGAGATCCGGGAGAGCCATCACGAGAAGCCCACATGCGACGGGCGATCCGGACCGCCGTCAAGGAAGGTTTCGAACGCATTGCCGTCGTGTGCGGAGCTTGGCACGCTCCTGTACTCTCAGCGGATGCACTCGGTCAATTCAGTGCCAAAGCAGACAACGACTTGATCAAGGGCCTCTCCAAGCGCAAGACTGCGGCGACTTGGATTCCCTGGACCTACGACCGACTGGCATTGGATTCCGGATACGGAGCGGGTATCGCCAGCCCTGGCTGGTACGAGCACCTGTGGGTGCACCACGACAAGCTCGCCGAACGATGGCTGACCAAGGTCGCGAGACTCATGCGAAAGGGCGACCTCGACGCCTCGCCCGCCAGTGTGATCGAATCGGTGAGGCTGGCAGAGTCGCTTGCGGCCCTGCGGGGCAGGTCCATCGCGGGACTGGACGAGTTGGGCGAAGCCACGCTTTCCATTCTCTGCCACGGCAACCCAATGCCGATGCGCATGATCGAGCGAAAGCTGCTCGTCGGGACCAAGCTTGGGGAAGTGCCCGACGACGTGCCGACGGTGCCCCTGCAAAGGGATCTCGCCGCGCTCCAGAAGTCGCTGCGCATGAAGGTCAGCGCGGACAGCGAGATTCTGGACTTGGACCAGCGCAAGCAGATGGATATCGCGCGGAGCCATCTTCTCCATCGGCTGTCGATCCTGAACATCCCCTGGGGAACACTCGAGGACGACCAGGCGCAGCGAAAGAGCACCTTTCACGAAGTTTGGAAACTTGAGTGGAAGCCCGAGTTCGCCGTTGCCATCATGGAAGCCGCACGGTGGGGCAACACCGTCGAAGAAGCGGCGGGAGCATTCGTTGCGGATCAGGCGAAGTCCGCAGGCACGCTGCAAGACCTGACGCAGTTGCTTCGACACGTGATGCTGGCCGAACTGCCCGGTGCGATCCAGACGCTCGTCCGGCGGATCCAGGAGTTGTCGGCGCTCGCGGCGGATGTCGGCAATCTGATGGACGCCCTGACGCCGCTCGCGCAGGTGCTCCGATACGGCAACGTTCGCAAGACGGATACTTCGCTGATCGAGCCCGTGGTCCTTGGTCTGTTTGCTCGCATCTGCGCCGGCCTTCGTCCCGCCTGCGGATCGCTTGACGATGACGCCGCCGCCCTGATGAGGCTCAGGATTGACGCTGCTCAGGTAGCTCTCTCCAACCTGAGTCGAGACGATCTGCTGGGTGCATGGAGGGTCGAACTGCGCAAGGTGGGCGACGATGACATCCATGGTCTGGTCGCGGGGCGGGCATGGCGGCACTTGCTTGATTCAGGCTCGTCACCCGAGGAGGCGGCAACGCGGTTGTCTCTGGCCCTTTCGCGAGGCAACGATCCCGCCAAAGCGTCCGCATGGCTTGAAGGGTTCCTTGGCGGCTCGGGCATGGTGCTGGTGCATGATGCTCGGCTCCTCGGCATCGTTGACGAATGGGTCACGTCGCTACCGCGAGATGTTTTCGAGCAGGTGTGTCCGATTGCCCGCCGCACGTTCGCGACGTTTGAGAAACCCGAACGCCGGCAGATTGGCGAGAAGATCGCACGTCACGGGCAACTCGGAGCGAGCACCGCCGCCACGATCGCCGACTACGACGCCCCGCGCGGGTCGCTTGTGGAGCCAGTGCTCAGACTGATTCTTGGGGAGGAGTACCCATGACGAACGGAGACGATCGGGAACGGCTTGAGCGGTGGCGATTGCTGCTCGGAGGCGACGATGCCGATGGCACCGGCGTCTCGCTGAGTGGCAGGCTGCTGGCGATGGACAAAGCCATGGCCGCGCTGTATGACTCGGGCAACGAGCGTCGAGGCGGGCTTGGCTCGTCTGCTCCGCAGGCCGCGAGATGGCTCGGGGATATTCGCGAGTACTTCCCTCAATCCGTGGTGCGTGTGATGCAGAAAGACGCGATCGAGCGCTTGGGGATGGATCAGTTGCTGCTCGAGCCCGAAATGCTGCAAGCCGTCGAGCCGGACATCGATCTGGTGACGACCTTGATGTCGCTTTCGGGCGTCATTCCGCAGAAGGCCAAGGCAACGGCACGCCAGGTCGTGCAGCGGGTGGTTCAGGACCTGATTCGTCGACTGGAAGCCCCGCTCAGGCAGGCCGTCAGCGGTGCGTTGAAGCGATCCACGAGGACACGTCGGCCTCGCCACAACGAGATCGACTGGAACCGCACCATTCGCGCCAACCTGAAGCACTACCAGCCCGACTATCGCACGATCGTGCCTGAGCAGAGGATCGGCTATGGGCGTAAGCGCAACGAACTACGCTCAATCATCGTCTGCATCGATCAATCGGGCTCCATGGGCGAGTCCGTCGTCTACTCGGGCGTCTTCGGTGCCGTCCTTGCATCGATCCCCGCGCTGCGGACCAGCGTGGTCGCATTCGATACCAGTGTCGTTGATCTGACCGAAAAGGTGTCCGATCCCGTCGACGTACTGATGGGCGTTCAGCTTGGGGGCGGCACCGACATCAACCAGGCTTTGAAGTACTGCCAGAGCCTGATCACCAAACCCCACGACACGATCTTCGTGCTCATCACCGACTTGTTCGAAGGTGGCGACAACAAAGCAATGCTTGAGAGAGCCGCCGCGATCGTCGGTTCCGGTGTCCGCATGGTCACCCTACTCGCCCTCGCCGATTCGGGAGCTCCGAGCTTCGACGAAAGGAACGCTGCGGCGCTTGCCGCCATGAACGTGCCCAGCTTTGCATGCACACCGGACAAGTTTCCGGAGTTGATGGCCGCGGCGATCCAAGGGCGAGACCTCGGACACTGGGCTTCCGCCGAAGGCATCACCACCACGCGTGCGGCTTCTGCCGGCGCGTAGGAGATGCGGAGGCACCGTTCTTGTTGTCGTCGCGAACGCGCGTGGGTCATGACGAGCTGAGCCATCCGGAATCACCGGGAGGGAGAACCCGCTCAGCCAGCCATGACAGTGCGAAGATGTGTCATTGGTCACAGCGCTCGCCGCATCCAGATCGTCTCCGGCTGCGGATCATCGTTGTACCGTTCGCACTCCGCGAACCCGAGCGAACGGTACAACGCCGTCGCCGCGACAAACGTCGACTCGGTGTCGAGCTTCATCATGCGATAGCCCGCGCTGCGTGCGAACGAAATCAACTCCTCCGCGAGCAACCGTCCCGCTCCCAGCCCTCGCGCAGCCGGCCTCACATACATCCGCTTCATCTCGCACACCGGCGTGCCATCGCCGGCACGCAGGCCAGACGCATCCAACGGCCGCAGCGCGATGCACCCCAGGTACTCGCCCTCTGGCCGTCCCACCTCGCCCCCCACAGCGAGAAGAATGCACCCGCCCGGCTGCGCGTATTTCCCAGGCAACGCCGCGACCTCAGCATCAAACCCCTGATAGTCCAACGGAAACGGCAGCGACGCGACATACTCGCGAAACAGCATCGCCGCCGCTGCGAGTTCATCGCCGTCCTTCGCACGAACGATTCGAATCAACGACTTTGACACCATGCCCAACGATACCCGCCGCCGCCGGAGCGGACTCATGAATCTCGCGGCGCAACCACCACTCGCCGCTTCAAGTCCGGCACCCAAGTCCCGCCGGGCTTCTCGACGGTGATGGCGAAGAGCGCGACGCGTCCCACATCGATCCCGGGTGTGATCGGCACAATCACCTCGCCCTGAGCCGTCGCATTGAAGACCCCGCCCGACACCTTCTGCTCCATGCCTCGTTCATCGATCACCCACACCTGATACTGCTCAACTTTGGGATCGTTGACGGCGAGCCCCTCAAATCGCAGGTATCCGGTCTGCAGTTCATCGTTCCACACCACATCGCCCCGCAGATTCCGCTGCTCCGCCGGCGCGCCCTCGAGATCAAACGGCTTCCACGCCAGCCGCACCGTGCCGGGCACTTCCATCAGCTTCGTGCGGTTCTGCTGAAGCGTCGCGGGGTCCACCGGCGCTTCCATCGCCGCAATCCGCAGTTCGGCCTCCTTCAAGCCCGACTCTGCCGTCGCCCGCGCCGCCGTCGCGTCCGCAAGCCGCTGCGCGAGAGCAAGCTCTCGCTCCGCCGCGAGGCGAGCTTCGCCCTCAACCTTCTCGACGCGTGCCCGCGCATCCGCAAGCAGCGTCTGATTCTCCGTGACACGCGCTTCCATCGCCACCAGTTGCGCCTTGGTTTCCTGCAACTGCCTCTCGCGCTGCTCAATCGCGCGATTCATCAGCACTGCCGTGGTCGCAAACGCCAATCCCGCCGCCGCCGCAATCACCCAGGGCAGCAACGCACGCCGCGGAGCCGGCGCGAGCGGCAACGCCGCCGGCGCATCATCAATCGTCGCTGCAAGCCGCGCCATCACGCTCGCCGGCATCGCATCGTGGGGAGCCGCCGCGCGATGCACCGCATTGACCGTCGCCTCCTCCGCAGTGGGCGGCCAGAACCGCGCCGAGGCATCACCTTGCCCCATCGCCGCGTCATACCGCTGCTGAGACATGGCATCGATGTTCGCATCCCCCGCCGAATCAAGCGGCGCGGGGTTCCTGCACACGAATTGAAGAGGATCGTGCCTCATGCGCGACCTCCTGTTGTGTTGGCGGGCGCGGGCGCCACGCCATCCCGCCCTGCCACCCGCATCCGCTGCGCCCGCGCCGCCTCCCGCTCCACCTCGCGCTGCGCCACATGCTCTCGCACCGACGCCAGCGCGCGATACAAGTTTGTCTTGACAGTCCCCAGCGGCATCTTCAGGTGCGTCGCGATCTGCTCGTGCGTCATGCCATGCACCACCGCGAGCAGCACGATCGACTGATGCTCGGTGATGAGCCGCGAAATGGCCTCCCACGCCGCCGCGGCTTCCTCATCGCGCTCGAACGACCCTCGATCCATTGACCGAGCGATCGCCTCCACTGCTGGCACCGCAAACTCCTGCGATCGCGCCTTGCTCCGCACCCAGTCAATCAACCGCCGCCGGGCCAGCACGGAGATGAACTGCACTTCCTGCCCATACGCCGGGTCATACTGCCCCGCCTTCTGCCACAGGTGCACGAAGACATCCTGGGCCGCATCCTCCGCGTCTGCCAGCGTCCGCGTGAACGACCGCGCCAGCGACCACACCAGTCCGCCATACTGCTGGAGGCACTCACGCATCGCGACCTTGTCGCCCTGCGACACCCGCCGAAGCAAGTCAGGAGATTGAGAAGATGCCACGGTCATCAGAAGCGCCAACCGGTCGCGATCGAGCCCATGCGTGTCCAAACACACGCTTGGATTCGCAGCGTAGTGAACCGCGTGTGCACGCGCCGAAAGAAAATCTGCACGAAGTGAAACCCAATCACACTAATCCCCGTTGACACAGAGAGGCCGGGCTCCCGGTGCGCGCAAGTTGCCGTGAAAACCCCTTCAAGCTCGCCAGTGCGGGGGAAACCCAGCCAGCCCAGGCGAATGCGTGCCCCACGCAAACGTCGCTCAACGCGTAAGCACCGTGAGTCCGCGCGGCGCGAGAGCAGCATCTGCGCCTGCCACGATTGCCGTGGACCACAACTCCGCCAGCATTCCTCCTGCACCAACCTCCGACGCAAGCTCATCGCCGACGCCACTTCCGACCGGAGCAATCACCGCCGCGGAGCGAACCGGTGCTCTCGTGTCGATGCCTGATGCCCGCAGCGTCGCAACATGCGCCCGATGCACATTCGACGACACGCTCAGATGCTGATCCAGCAACTCCAGCGCCTCCGTCGCGTCTGCATCCCTCATCCGCACCGCCACCCGCCACGCCCCCATCGCCAGCACGCTGCTCGTGCCTCCGTGCACCAACGCCCGACGCCCGTCTCTTCCCAATCCGTGCTCACTCAGCATCTCAGCCGCGGCGTCCAGAGCAAGGCCCTTGCCCACGCACCCCAAGTCCAACACCTGCCCGGCCCGCGTCAGCCTCGCGCGGCCAGCCTCCACCTCAACGCGATCTTGAGGCCCGTCTCGACGCGTCTTCCAACAGATGTCCAACGCCCCGTCCGTCAACGCGCGAACCGCCTCAGCCTGCCGAATGGCACGCTCCAACCTCGCATCAATCGGCGTCCACGCCCCAGTTCCCGCCGCTCGATTGAGCGCCGCCACCACGCTCGACGCCTCGAAGGCCGAGAGCCGCCCATGCCACCACAACACCTCTTCGATGACCGCCTCGCCGATCGCCCGAAGCCGCGACGGATCCATGTCCTTCGCGTCAAGTACCAACTCGAAGCGCGTGCCCATCGCGTGCGTCGCGAGTTGGATGACCGCCGGTTGCTCCACGCGCGAAGCCTAGGGGCTCGCACAGAGTCGCCATCGCACCGTTCGCAGAGAGCGCAGGAAGTCCCACGGCCAGTCTCCATCACCGCGGCTCGCTTCGTGAATCCCTGGCGGGCTGGGAAGGGGGGAGGGAGTGGCCCGCCAGGGCGCGAGTGACGACAGCATGGATCCCGGACCGCACGCCGCGCCGCCGCGAAGCACTCGCGCCGCCGGGTCGTGACCCCGGGACGAAGTGAACGTGGACAAACGCAAGCGCCGAACCTCCTGCGCTCCCTGCGATCGCCGCGATGGCGACTGTTCGATTGTCCTCAGCACGCCCACGCTCCCAAGGAGCAAGGCTCGTGGCTTCCACGCCACCTGAGGAAAGCCGCCCGCGCGCTGCAGCACACGAACGACGAGGGTTGAACTCCAAGGACGGGGCGACGGAGCCAGTTCGGATCGGGGGCTTGTGTACGACCCGTCCTCCCCACGCCTGCCGCCCCGCCCTCGGGGTTCCACACTTGCGACTTCGGGTTCAAGAGTCACCCGAGTTGCCGACACCACAAGGATGCCACGACTTCTCCAAATTGCCAGTCTTCCCACGTGTGAATCTCGCGAAGATCCACGTGTACCGACCGGGTAAGCCGGGCAGACGGAACTCCGGGCGTTCTCGGTCGCACCGCACACGCTTGCACGCAACATCTCGCGTTCGCGTGCCCCATAAACCGATATTCTCGCGCCATGTCGCGCTCGCCATCGCCCCAAGATTTTTTCGCCCCTCTGCAGATCGCTTCACCCAAGGACGTGCGAGTCCTCGTGCTGGGCGGCGGGCCAGACGCGGAGCGCCAAGTCTCGCTCGAGAGTTCCAAGGGCGTTGCCGCCGCGCTCGAGCAAGAGGGCTACCGCGTCCGCCGCGAAGTCATCGATCGCATCGACGCATCAACCCTCACGGCCCTCGGTGCCGACGTTATCTTCCCCGTCCTGCACGGCCCCTGGGGCGAGGGCGGCCCGATGCAGGATGAACTTCTCACAACTGGCAAGCCCTTCGTCGGCTGCGGCCCCGCCTGCGCCCGCCTCGCGATGGACAAAATGGCGACCAAACTCGCCGCGGCTCGCGTGGGCGTGCCAACCCTGCCCGCGGGCGTGCTGAATCTCACCGACGACGTACCGCCCTTTGGCTTGCCCGCCGTCGTCAAGCCCATCCACGAGGGCAGCAGTGTGGGCGTCCACATCTGCAAGACCCGCGAGCGCTGGGACGAGGCGATGATCGCCGTGTCGACCGATCGCGCCCGCCACCCGCTGCGCACATATATGGTCGAACGCGCCGCGCTGGGCGGCAGCGAACTCACGGTTGGCTGGCTCGACGGCACAGCCCTCCCGATCGTCGAAATCCGCGCAAGCGTCGAGTTCTACGACTACGAAGCCAAGTACCACCGTGACGACACTCAGTACATTGTCGCTCCAGACCTGCCCAACAGCCTCACCCAGCGCATCCAGTCCTACGCCTTCGCCGTCGCCAAAGAACTGGGCTGCCGACACCTCTCCCGCATCGACTTCATGCTCGACGCCCAGCGCGAACCCTGGCTCCTCGAAGTCAACACGCTTCCAGGCTTCACGAGCCACTCGCTGCTCCCCAAAGCCGCTGCGGCGGTCGGAATGAACTACTCCCAACTCGCCAGCAGGCTCGTGCAGATGGCCCTGCGCGACAGATGATGCCCAGCCCTGCTGAGATCATCAACCCAGTCGAGTCGCATCAGCATCCGGCGTACACCCCTCCGCGAACCTACGGCCGATGGCCCCACGCCTCATCATCATCCTGGGCGACCAACTAGACCGAGCCAGCCCCGCGCTGCTCAAGGGCGACAAGTCCCGCGACACCGTCCTCATGATGGAAGTCGCCCACGAATCGCGTCACGTCCCCAGCCACCGTGCCCGCACCGTCCTCTTCCTCTCCGCCATGCGCCACCATGCCGCGTGGCTTCGCGACCAAGGCTGGCACGTGCGATACGTCACCCTAGACGACCCGGCCAACACCGGCACGTTCGCAGGCGAAATCACGCGAGCGGCCCGCGAACTGC
Organism: Phycisphaerales bacterium; assembly: GCA_022843045.1. Taxonomy (GTDB): domain Bacteria; phylum Planctomycetota; class Phycisphaerae; order Phycisphaerales; family UBA1924; genus BJHL01. The sequence continues at coordinate 32,709 of JALHOJ010000015.1, read as the reverse complement.
AAGCCCGCGAAGCCATCACCGTCGAACCGGGCGAGCACCGCGTCCGCGCGGACCTGGCAAAGGCCTGCACTGCCGCACGCCTCTCCTTCACCACCCTCGAGGACCCCCACTTCCTCACGCCCCGCGCCGAGTTTGAAGCCTGGGCCAAGGGTCGCAAAGAAACCGTGATGGAGTACTTCTACCGCCGCCAGCGCACCCGTTTGGGCATCCTCATGGAACCTGACGGCACCACACCGCTCGATGGCCGCTGGAACTACGACCAGGAGAACCGCAAGAGCTTTCCCAGGACCGGCCCCTCGCCGAAGCCCCGCCCGCTCCTCCGCTTCGAGCCAGACGCCCTCACCCGCGATGTCATCGCCTGCGTCGAGCGCACTCTCCCCGAACTCCCAGGCAGTCTCGCCCAGTTCGCCTGGCCCGTCACCCGCGAGCAAGCCGTCGAACTGCTCAAGGATTTTGTCAGGCATCGCCTCCCGCTTTTTGGACCCTTTGAAGACGCAATGTGGACAGGCGAGCCCTTCCTCTACCACAGCGCCCTTTCCGCCGCCCTCAATCTCAAACTCCTTCATCCACGCGAATGCGTCGAAGCCGCCCTCGCAGCCTTCGAGCGTGGCAAGGTCCCGATCGAGTCCGTCGAAGCCTTCATCCGCCAGATCATCGGCTGGCGCGAGTTCATCCGAGGCACCTACGACCGCGAAGGCCCCGACTACGAAACCCGCAACTACCTGGGCCACGACCTGCCCCTCCCCGATTTCTACTGGACTGGCAAGACCGACATGGCCTGCCTGCGCGAATGCGTCACCCAGGTTTTGGACCACGCCTTCTCGCACCACATCCAGCGCCTCATGGTCCTCGCCAACTTCTCCCTGCTCGCGGGCGTCCATCCCAAGGCCATCTCCGACTGGTTCCTTGGCATGTACGTCGACGGCGTCGACTGGGTCACGCTCCCCAACACCCTCGGCATGGCCATGCACGCCGATGGCACCACAACCAAGGGCCCCGTCGTCGGCACCAAGCCCTACGCCGCGGGCGGCGCGTACATCAAGCGCATGAGCAACTACTGCACCAAGTGCAAGTACGACCCGACCCAGCGCACGGGCGAAGACGCCTGCCCCTTCACCACGCTCTACTGGGACTTCATGCACCGCCACCGCGCCCGCTTCGCGAAGAACCCGCGCATGGCACAGTTGCTTGCCAACCTCGACCGATTCGGCGAAGAGCAAGTCCAGCAGATCACCATCTCCGCGAACGCAGTTCGCGAGCGGATCGGCATTGCCAAGTAGATGATGAACTCTTTGACGGACTTACTGGCAACGCGCCGCCGGAACCCGCGCCTTGTCCTTCATCAGCTTGATGAAGTCCTGTGCGCTGGCGACAAACGCCGCATCGTCCGCGTTGGTGCCCTTGCGAACCTTATCGCTCAGGCCAAAGCCAGACGCGTTCTGCGTTACAAAGTTCCCCAGGCTCTCCGCCGCGCCTGCGGCCGCACCGATGTGCGTGCGAATCCCATCGCCCGCCGCGCCCACTGCCACAGCCTTCGCCTTGATCGACGAGATGTTCGCGCACGCGATCGAAACGGCAACTCCTGCGGACCCAGTGCTCACCGCCTGCGGCATCGCGTTGCCCCCGCCCACTGCCAGCAGAGCCTGCCGAAGTTCCGCTGCCGTGCGAGCCATGCCTTCGAGCACGGGCTCGGGCAGCGCCTTGCCCGCATGCTTCTTGACCAGTTCAGCCAGACCCTCGTCCAGTTGCTTGATCGCATCCTCGCGCAGCGAGTTCACGCTTACCGCCGCCGTCAGGACGGACATCGCCTTGTCAGCAACCAAGTGGTCGGATTCGGTCTTGAGAACCGTCCCCTGCGCTGCAAGAAGGTCCTTCACCGCCCGCTCCGACAGCGCTGTCGCGTTCACGGCCTGCCCCTGGCGATAAATCACGATTGCCCGCTCGGCCGCCTGCGCCGCAGAGAACCGCACGCTCGCAAGCGTGCTCTTGCGCCCCTGCTCCAGCAGCCGAAGCGACGAATCAGCACCAAGTTCCCCCGCCACCATGAGCGCATTGACCTGAGCCATCTCGCCCTTGGCCATCAGTTTCTCAAGTTCCGGCACCAACACCTTCGCGTACGCCAGCCGGAACGACACGCTGGGCCCCGTCTGCGGACTGACATTGTCCAGCAACGTCGACCGCCCGCGCCGAATCGCGTCCGGATCTTCCCCGCCCAACTGCTCCAGAGGCGTCTTCGCAAACTGCTGAATCTGCCCCTCGCCCCCAGCATCCACCGCACCGGCTTGCTTGATCAGCCCCGCCGGCAGTGAATTCACCTGTGCCAGGGACTGCCCTCCCATCGCCAACCCCGCCGCCAACGCGGCGACGCGGGCGAGGGACCAAAGACCACGATTCGTGGCAATGCGTTGCATGGCGGGTTGCGTACTGCGTCGAGAGGTCGGCAAGCGAATTTCCTTGATCATGGCAGCCCAGTCCGTACACCGTCCAGCGAGCATCCTGCCCGCCTCCGCGTTCCCCCGCTCCCCCCGACGCCGTTTGGCTCACGCCCGGGGCAGGGTTGCAACTATACATCGCTGACAGGCGGGCGGGAAGCGTTTGGCGTCGGTTCACTCGACTGCGGCCATTGGAGCCCGTTCCCCGCCGGGCAGCCTTCACAATCCGCACCAGTCGTGCGAACGGATCCCGCCCCTACGCTGCAACTCGCAAGGCTGCCGCCTCGAAACGAGGCTCCGCCGGGCGAATCGGGGGCGTCTGCCTTCACTTCACCGTGCAAGACACGCAACGGAGGATTCACGCATGATTCGGATGCTGCAGGTCGCTTCGATCGGAAAGTTGGCCAAGACCGCCCTTTGCGCGGCATTGGTGCTGGCGGGTTTCTCCGGCTGCTCCTCACCCAGAGCCACTCCTGACGCGACGACAGGTCGCCAACCCATGGTCAACACGCTCTCCAAAGCCCAACTCGAAGGCACCTGGCACCTCACCCACCTTGCCTCCGAAACCATCGACGCCTCCCAGGCGATGCAGCGTCCCTTCCTTCGCTTTGACAATGGGCGAGTCGCAGGGAAAGGCGCCGTGAACAATCTGTCCGGCTCCTACACCCTGAAGAAGCCCAACCAACTCCGCTTTGGCCCCCTCGTCTCCACCATGATGGCAGGCCATCCCGACGCGATGGACCTTGAGCAGCGATTTATCACGGCCATCGAAGAAGTACGCACCGCCGGCGTTCTCGACCAATACCTCACCCTCCGCGACCAGGACGGCAAGGAGATCCTCCGCATGGCCCGCGACGTCGAAGAGCCCAAGGGCGTCAGCCTCGAACAAATCCGTGGCGAGTGGGTTGCCGTGACGATTCAAGGTGTCGCCGCATCCCCCGACCGCACGCCCACGCTCCTCTTCGACGACGCCGAGCAAGTCGCCGGCCACTCGGGCGTCAATCGCTTCTCGGGCAATCTCGATAGCAAGAGCCTCGCCAGCGGCGCAGTCAGAATGGGCCCCTTTGGCGCAACTCGCATGGCCGGGCCGCCCGAATTGATGCGCCAAGAGCAGCAGTTCCTCGAAGCGTTGGAGCAAGCCCGCACAATCAAGATGACCGCGGGCCAACTGATTCTCTCCAACGGCCAAACAACCCTTCTCACGCTTCGCCGGCGCTAGCAACATCCCGCCGCACGCGGGCATCCTGCCAATTCAGCGCACATTTCATGTCCATGCAACATGCGGACCTCGCTCTTTGTGGTACGCTGCGCTCACGCAGGTTCACGCCACGCAGGAGGTCCCATGGCTCGCAAGCCCGCACGCACCGCCGCCAGTTCCAACAAGCCAGTCCAGCAGTCCGTCGCCGCCCGCAAGGCCCAGGCCCGTCGCCTTAAGGCCAAAGAACACGCCAACAAGCAGCGGGCACTGCGCACCGCCGCCTTCAAGAAGGCCACGCCCAAGCCTCGCGGCCGGGCCGCCCTTGAATCCTTCTCTGCCCAACTCCGCATCCTCGCCGAGGGCGATTCCTGGTTTGACTTTCCCCTTGGCGGCGGGCTCTTTAGCAATGGCGACGTCATCGCCAAACTCGCCAATCTGCTCGATCTGCCCATCTTGAACCTCGCCGTGCGAGGCGAAGAAGTCCGCGACATGCTGGGCGTCGAACAACGCGCCCGCCTCGAAAAGCACCTCAGCGACCCGCGCCTCAACTTCAACGTCTTGCTCTTCTCAGGCGGCGGCAACGACATCGTGGGCGAGCACTTCGTGCTGTGGGTGAAAGACCGCAATAGCGTGCAAGGCGACCCGCGCCGTGCCATCAACGACCCCGTCTTCGAAGCCATGCTCGACGTGATCCAAGCCGGCTACGAGCAACTCATCGCCATCCGCGACCGCATCGCAGCCCAAACGCCCGGCCGCTCCATCACAATCTTCCTTCACGCCTACGACTTTGCCAGGCCCACGGGCAAAGACGTCTGCGGTATCGGCCCCTGGCTCAAGCCTTCTCTGGAGTACCGCGGCTGGACTGATCGCGCCGAAGCCAACGAAGTTGTCCGCCAGGCCCTCTCCCGCTTCCGCGCTCGCCTCGCCATGCTCGCCCGCCCGGATGTCATCCTCGTGCCCACACAAGGAACCCTGGCTGACAACGAATGGAACGACGAACTGCACCCCAGCGAACGTGGCTTCAAGAAAATCGCGGAGGTCTTCTACGACGCGATGCAGGCGAAGTTCCCGGATCAACTGCCAGTTCGCAGTTGATCAACACGATGCGAGCTCGGAAGGGCATGGCAGTTCACCCCACCATTCCCCTGCTGTTCATCTCCAAGTCTCAGTGCTGAAATTGACTTACCAACTAGCCCCGCTCGCCGCCGCTCCGCGTTCGTTTGCTCCTACTCTCGCCCGCCATGGCTGACACGCAACCCGCATCGCAGCAAGTCATGACGCCCGAGCAGGCCCGCGAACGCAGCGAACAGTTCCGCAAGGACTTCGAGAACCTGCGTGAGCAGATCGGTGTCGCCGTCGTCGGACAGCGTGACATCATCGAAGGCGTCCTGATCGCCCTCTTCTGCTCGGGCCACGTCCTCCTCGAAGGCGTTCCCGGCGTGGGCAAGACGCTGCTCGTCCGCACCCTCGCCAAGGCCCTTGACCTTTCCTTCTCTCGCATCCAGTTCACGCCCGACCTCATGCCCGCCGACATCACGGGCACGACCATCGTCAGCGAACTCGAAACCGAGCGCGGCCGCGAACGCCTGTTCAAGTTTCAGCCAGGGCCCATCTTCGCCCAGATCGTCCTCGCCGACGAAGTCAACCGCGCCACGCCCAAGACCCAGTCCGCGATGCTCGAAGCCATGCAAGAGCGCAGCGTCACCGTCGCGGGCGAGACCCACCGCCTGCCTGAGCCATTCCTCGTGCTCGCAACGCAAAACCCCGTCGAGCAGGAAGGCACGTATCCCCTGCCCGAAGCCCAGCTCGACCGATTCTTCTTCAAGCTGCTCAGTCTCGCGCCCGGCCGCAGCGATCTCGCAGCGATCCTCGACCGCACGACCTCCAGCAAGCACGCCCAGCCCAAGCCCGCGCTCACCGCGTCACAACTCATCGCTCATCAGGCCCTCGTCCGCGAAGTCGCGATCGCTCCCAGCGTCACAGACTACGCGATCAGGCTCGTGCTTTCGACGCAGCCCCGAGCGATCCAGCCAGCTGGGGATGGCACCGGCTTTAGCACGCAGATGGTCGAACGCTACGTCCGCCTGGGCAGCTCACCCCGCGGCGCTCAGTCACTGGTCCTCGCGGCCAAGTGCAGGGCGCTGATGGAGGGTCGATTCGCTGCCAGCGTCGAAGACGTGCGAACTGCCGCCGCCCCTGCTCTGCGCCACCGCCTCATCATGAACTTCGAAAGCCACGCCGAGGGCGTGACGCAGGACAGCGTGGTGGCGAACTTGGTGTCGACGGTGCCCACACAGGCCAGCTAGAGCGAGAAGCGAAGAACGAGCAACTGAGAGTATCGGTGCAACGCATGTGATCGGTCGCTGCGGCTCCTCGCGTTCCAAGTTGACGGACTGCAGATCAGATGAAGAACGCGCGGCAAGTCTTGATGCCAACAGGTCCGAACCATCTTCGCTTGGTGATCGCCGCGACCTTCGCTGCTTCGGTTCTCTGCGCCTGCGCCTCCAAGCAGTTCGGCCCGCCGGTTAAACGAGGCGTCGAAGCCCCCACCGAGCCGCGCGGGCGCGATCCGCTGGGCGAACTGATGCCCCGCATCGACGCCATCACCGGCCAACCCATCGTCGTGCTGGTTCCCCCCGAAGTGCTGGACGCGATCTCGCCCAAAGATCGCAACGGCACGAGAAGTCTCCCCACCATTCTCCTCGACGACGGCACCCGCCTCCGCGCCCGCGGCTACGACCTCTTCATCCGCCCCGCCCCCGCATCCAATGTCGAACCAGCCGATCCCGACGCCGCCCGCATGGCTCGCTGGCTCGGCGTGAGCTGGGAGTGGACGGTGCGCGAATGGGCCGAGCCCGCCACAACGGATCAACCCGAAGCCCCGCCCCAAGCCGGCCTCCTCCTCATCGAGCCGCCCTTGGGCACTGCCAGCACCTCGATCTGGTTGGGCGAACGCCAGGTGCCGGTGCAGTGGCTGCCAACCTCATCCAACCTCGCCGCGAGCAACCCGACCATCAAGCTCTCGCCGACGTTGCCCGCCAACGCCTTCGGCTCACCCGTCGCCCGCGTGATGCTGCGCGAGGAATCCACCAACCCTCTCACCCGCTGGCGCGCCCGCCTTGCCCTCGACGCGCTCGCCCCCGCCCCGCGATCCGCCGACGCGCCTGCCGCTGCCACGCCCCTCGAACTGCTGGCCAGCCAGCAGGACCAACGCTGGCACGCCGCCCTCTTCCGCCTCGCGACCCACGACGCCGAACTCGCAGCCCGCCTCTCCGCCCGCCTCGGACGATTCGTGATGGTCGACGATCGCCTGCCCGTCCCTGCGTGGGAAGCCGACCTGGGACTGCTCGAACAACTGCTCGACGACCTGCTCAACCCCCGCCTCTCGCCCGAGCGTCGCGCCGAGTTCGCCCAGGCCTTCCTCGCTTCGCAGCCAAGCGGCGTCGCCTGGGTCACCGACGACGCGGGCCTGCTCGTGAAGCGGGAAGCCGACACCGAGCGCCCCCGCCAGCCCTGGGCCAGCGTCGCCGTCGCAAACCTCACCGATCGCGCCGCCACCTGTTCGGTCATGTCGCTGATGGACGACACCACACCCGAACCGCGCGCCATCTTGCCAGGCCAGGTCGTCCTGTGGACCGCTCCGCTCCAAGCCTCGCTCGAATCAGGTGATCTCGCGCCCATCGCCACGCCCACCCCCACCCTCGCCCTCACCGCAGGCTCGCGTCTCGCCGAACTGGACATCGCCATCGGCGGCTGGTCCACGCGCGTCGCCGTGCTCGACGGCCTCCTCCGCGCCACCCCGCCGGGCCTTGCCACCGGCCCCTTCCAGCCCGACCTTTCGATGACGGAATGGCTCGCCGAGGCCTCGGCCGATCGCCAGGATCCCGCATGGGCCACTGCGGCGCTGCTGCAGCGTGTGAGAACGCCTCGCGAAGGCGTGCTGCCCGATCGCGCCTGGGAGATTTTCGTCGAGGCCCGCGTGCCAACCAACCTCGAAGCGTCCGGCCTCGATCCCGCCACCGACGCTCTGTTCCTGTACGCTGGCCCCCCCGGCGCCCCCACCGCCGCCTGGCGAATCGCCCGCGACGGCACCGTGACCAACCTGCTGCCCGCTGCCGCCGCCATCGAAGACGAACTGGGCGCCACCCAACGCGCCGTCACCTCCACCCTGCCCGACCGCTGGACCTTCCGCATCCCCCTCCCCATCAACACCATCGAGCCTGACGGCCTGATGCGACTGGGCCTCTTCCGGATCGACCCGCGAGGCATCCGCAGCAGTTGGCCCCGCGCCCTCACCCCCTGGCAAGCCGAACCCAGCCGCGCCGCGATCGATACCAAGTCCTGGTAATGCTCTCCAGTAACAACATCGCCCGCCGCAAGGTGCGACGGGCGAAAGGGAAAGGCCGGAGTGGGATTCGAACCCACGAACAACGGATTTGCAATCCGCCCCATTAGACCACTTTGGTATCCGGCCAACTGGCAAACTATAGGGGGTGTAGGCTGGAGTTGTCTTCCGCCGAATCGCCTCGACCGCCCGCTGATTTGCGACGCCCACCCGTTCGCGCGCCGATGATGGAATGCAGATGGTCCAACGCACCTCACCCATCCCGACTTCGATCCTCCTCCTCGCCCTCGCCGCCTCGCCCCTGCTCGCGCAGAGCTCAAACACCGGCGGGCGAGTCGACGGCCGAGGCGAGCTGCCCCCCGTGCCCCCATCTCGCACCGACGCACCCGCCGCGCCCGTCGAGCCGTCCCTCCGCCTCTCCATCTCCGGCCTGCCCGAAGGCTTCGACCTGCGACGCCCCGCCGCCGGCTCCTTTCGCGAAGCCCAATTCGTCTCCCGCATCCGCGGCACCATCCGCCGCACCAGCGCCGAGGACTACGTCTTCCTCCCCGACCCCGGCGTGACGCTCGAAGACGCCCCCCTCGCCCCGCCCGCGCCCCCGATGGTGCTGCTGCCCTGCCAACGCCTCGCCCTCGTCTCCGCAGGCGTCCAAACCCGCACCCGCGGCGCAGCGGAAGACCAGACCCCAACCCAAGCCCGCGCCACCCTCTCCGGCGTGCTCCACTCCTATCGAGGCCGCGCCTTCCTCCTCCCCACGAGCGTCGTCTTCGAGGACGCGAGCCCAGCCGAACCCCCTGCTGCAAGCATGCCGCCCGCGAACTCGGCCACCGACGCAACTCCGACCGACGGCCAGCTCGCAGCCACCACCGACCCCGCCAAGCCCGCCGAAGAAGTCTCCGCGATCATCAAGGACCTCGAACAAGCGTGGTCCACCCGTCGCACGCTCGCCCGCCCCCAGCGAAACGAAGCCGATCGCGAACTCGACCAATCCGCCAACGTCGAACAGGTTTCCGGCCGAGGCCAACCCATGCTGCTGCCCGAGCGCACGATCCTGTCGCAGGTGCGAGGCCGCCTGGTTCGCCTCGCCGAAGCCGACGGCCGCTTCGCTTTCGCCTTGGACAACGACCCAGACAGCCCCAACCCCACCAGCGCACCCGAGCCACTCCTGCTGCTCCCGTGCCGCCAACTCGAGCAGATCGAAGACGCCGTCGGCCAACTGGGCGACACCGCAGCGTTCACGCTGACAGGACGCGTTTACGAATACCGCGGCCTTCGCTACGTCATGCCGATCGCGTTCCAGTTGTCGCCAGTGAAGGACGTGAAGCCCGCGCAATGAAGGCGGCAGATCTCCCTAGCCTTCGGTATGGACTTCCCCGACCTCCATCGCATCAAGCCCAATTCGCGGGTCCGCCTCAACTCAATCGATCCCGACGGCTCGCCCGGCTTTCGCCCCGCTGCCAAAGCCAAGGGCAACAAGAACGCCATCAAGGACCAGGCGGCCGCCGAAGTCACGGCGAACGTTGAGCAGATCGCCAAACTGCAGGAACTCCTCTACGCCGAGAACAAGACGGGCCTCCTCGTCGTGCTCCAAGGCATGGACACCTCCGGCAAGGACGGCGTCGTCCGAGGCGTTTTCAGCGGCGTGAATCCGCAAGGCTGCCACGTCATCAGCTTCAAAAAGCCCAGCGAAACCGAAGCCGACCGCGACTTCCTTTGGCGCATCCACGCGGCCATCCCCGCCCGAGGCGAGATCAGCGTCTTCAACCGCGCCCACTACGAGGACGTCCTCATCGTCCGCGTCCACAACTTCGTCCCCGAGACCATCTGGCGCAAGCGCTACGACATGATCAACCAGTTCGAGCACTACCTGACCGACAACCACGTCGTGATGCTCAAGTTCATGCTCCACATCAGTAAGGACGAACAAAAGGCCCGGCTACAGGCCCGCCTCGACGATCCCACCAAACGCTGGAAGTTCAATCAGGGCGACGTGCAGGAACGTAAACACTGGGACGATTACCAGCGGGCATACGAAGCAGTGCTCGACAAGTGCTCGACGCCCGCCGCGCCCTGGTACGTGATCCCAGCCAACAAAAAGTGGTACCGCAACTGGGCCATCAGCACCATCGTCCGCCAAACGCTTGAAGAGATCAGTCCCAAGGCACCGAAGGCCACCTTTGACCCCAAGGCCATTGTGATCCCGGATTGATCATGCCTTGGGCTGGTCCGCGGCATTGGCCTTCTCGGGCAGCAGCCACGACGCAATCACGGCGAGGGTCAGGGTGGCGAGGACGATCACCAGCGAGAGGGTCGTGTCGATCTTGATGGGCTTGCTGGCCTGCATGCCGATCACGTCGAGGTAGGGCGGCACGCTCAGCAGCAGCAGCTTCACGCCCACGAAAGCCAGGATGAGGATCAGGGCGGGCTTGAGGAAGCGGAACTTGCGGATGAGGGCCGCGAGGCAGAAGTACAGGGCGCGGAGGCCCAGGATCGCGAAGATGTTGCTGGTGAAGACGATGAACGGATCGGGCGTGATCGCGAAGATCGCCGGGATCGAGTCCACCGCGAAGACCAGGTCGGTGATTTCGACCATGATGAGCGCGAGGAAGAGGGGCGTCATGGCGGCCTTCACTGACAGCGTGCCGGGGCGGGGCGGGTCCATGACCAGGTTGCCGCTGGCGTCGGGGGTGTAGGTGGGCTTTTCGGTGCGCTTGGTCCAGAACTTCTGACCGTCGTAGAACTCAGTGACGCGGAAGATCTTCTTGCACATCTTGACGACGATGTTCTGGGAGACGTCGTCGTTGCCCTTGATCAGGGCCATCTTGAGGGCCGTCAGGATCAGGAAACCGCCGAAGATGATCAGAATCCACTGATACTTCATGATCAGCCCCGCCCCGGCGAAGATCATGGCCCCGCGCATCAGCAAGGCGCCGATGATGCCCCAGAAGAGCACGCGATGCTGGTACTTGGCGGGCACGGCGAAGAACGTGAAGATGAGGGCGATGACGAAGATGTTGTCCATCGCGAGGGACTTCTCGACGACGTAACCGACGAGGTATTGCTTGGCGGCCTCTCCACCGAGCACTTCGCCCGTGATGATCAGCTTGCTGGCGGGGTCGGTCGCGTCATAGGCGGGGTTGTACTTGGGCGTCTCCAGCCCCAGGCCCAGCCAGTGGTTGTTGTACGCGAAGTACACGAACGCGCTGAAAGCGACGCCGCACGTGAGCCAGACGATTGACCAGCCCATGGCCTCCTTCATCGAGACTTCGTGGGCCTCGCGGTGGAAGACCCCCAGGTCGAGGGCGAGAAAGCCGATGACGAGGGCGACGAAGCCGACATAGGCCCAGATCTTGAGGTTTGCCCCGCCTGCGGCTTGGGTGGCTTCGGTGGCGGCTTGGGCTGCTTGCGCGAGTGTGAAAAAGTCCATGCGGGTCTGGTTTCCAGGGTGACAAACAGCGAACCCCAGGGGTTCCGGGAACCCCTGGATTCACTGCAGCACCCACTCTAGACGCGGACTCACGCCATTCCCACAACCGGCGAGGCTTGTCCGTTGTTTTCGCCCCGCTTGCGCCACCACTTCTCGAGGCTGATGACGGGCAGGATGATCGCACCCGCCACCACTGCGAAAGCTATGTCACGCACACTCAGCGGGGCCGAGCCGAACACCTTGTTCATGATGGGCAGATAGATGAATGCGGCTTGCAGAAGCAGCAGACTCACGATGCCGATGAACACGCTCTTGTTGCTGAAGAGCCCGATGCTCAGGATCGAGTCCTTCAGGCTCCGGCAGTTGATCATGTAGAAAATCTGGAACATGATCACCGTGGTCACGCCCATCGTCTGAGCCTTGGCCAGCGCCTGCGCGTTCTCCACGCCCGCCCGCTGGGCCATGGTGTACTCCCACAAGAAGAGCCCAATGCACGCGATGGTCATGAGGGTGGCGGCGACAAAAGTGCGACCGATGACGAAGCCGCTGAGTACCGGAGCGCTGGGGGATCGCGGCGGACGTTGCATCACGTTGCGCTCCTTGGCCTCAAAGGCCAGTGGCAGCGCCAGCGCCACGGTTGCCACCAAGTTGATCCAGAGCAACTGGGTGGGCAGCATGGGCAGCAGCAGTTCCTTCGCCGAGGTGCTCACGCCCGCCACGACCGTCGTCACTTCCTCAAACGGGAAGAACGCTACCGCCGCCATCAGGATCATCGCCAAGCCCAGGTTCGTGGGCAGGACGAACGCCAGACTCTTGATGAGGTTGTCGTAGACGCGCCGGCCTTCCTCGACGGCGGCGGCGATGCTCGCGAAGTTGTCGTCGGTGAGGACGATGGCGGAGGCTTCCTTGCTCACGCTCGTACCCGTGATGCCCATGGCGACGCCGATGTTGGCCTGCTTGAGGGCGGGGGCGTCGTTCACGCCATCGCCGGTCATCGCAACGACCTGGTTGCGGGCCTGCAGCGCCCGCACGAGCTTGAGCTTGTGCTCGGGAGCCACGCGGGCGAAGACATTGTTGGTCGCGACGGCCTCCTGCATCTGCGCGTCGTTCATTTCCGCCAGCTGCGCCCCCGTTACTGCCTTCGCGTCCTTGCTCAGGATGTTCAGTTGCTTGCCGATCGCCGCTGCCGTCGCCTTGTGATCGCCCGTGATCATCTTCACGGTGATGCCAGCGGCGTGGCACTTCTTGATCGCTTCGATGGCTTCGGGGCGTGGCGGATCGATCATGCCTTCGAGCCCCAGGAACGTGAAGCCGCCCGCGACGTCGCTCATTTCGATGCCCGTCATGCTGGCGGGCACCTCGCGCTTCGCAAAGCCCAGCACGCGCATGCCGCGCGACGCCATCGACTCGACCTGCTTGAGTACCTCATCCTGATTGATGTTGGTGCAGCGTTTGAGGACCACCTCGGGCGCGCCCTTGAGCAGGATGCGGTTGCCGCCACCTTCGCTGGTGGACCACTTGTTGAGCGTCGCCATGAACTGGTTCTCGCTCTCGAAGGGGATGGCGTCGATGCGATCGTGCACCTTGCGCGAGGCCTCAACCTTGATGCCCATCTTCTCTGCGACCACGACGAGCGCCCCCTCGGTTGGATCGCCAGTGATCGCCCAGGGCCCCTTGTCATTCGAAAGCGTCGCGTCGTTGCAGACCTCGCCCGCCTCGACCAATTCGTGCGTCGAGGCGTCGATGCTTCCGATCTTCGCCCCGGCGCGCAGTACCTCGCCCTTGGGCTCGTAGCCCACGCCCGACACCTCCAGCGTGCCGCCCGTGGGGCTCCACAGCTCCTGCACCGTCATTTCGTTGCGAGTGAGCGTGCCCGTCTTGTCCGAGCAGATCACCGTGGTGCTGCCAAGCGTTTCGACCGCGGGCAGCTTGCGAATCACCGCGCGCCGCGCCGCCATGCGCTGCACGCCAATTGCAAGCGCGATCGTCACGATCGCCGGAAGCCCTTCAGGAATCGCCCCCACTGCCAACGCGATCGCGAAGATCACCGTCTCGCGCAACGCGGGCAGGAACTCCATGCCCGTCGCCGCCATCGTGCGCCACGTGCCCACCACCAGCATGATCGCCGCGATGATGATGATGCCGATGGTGATGTACTTGCCGATCGTGCCCAGGGCCTTGGTGAGGGGCGTCTGGAGGTCGGTGGTTTCCTTCAGCATCGCGCTGATCTTGCCCAGTTCGGTCTTGGCCCCCGTCTCGACGACCACAGCCGTCGCCGTGCCGTACGTGATGAGCGTTCCGCCAAAGACCATGCTCAGGCGATCGCCCACGCCTGCGTTCGCCGCGACGGCGTCCAGGCTCTTCTGGCTGGGCACGCTCTCGCCCGTCAGCGCCGCTTCTTCAGCCTGCAAGCTGCGCACCTGAAGCAGCCGCATATCCGCCGGCACCTTGTCCCCGCTCGCCAGCAGCACCACATCACCAGGCACCAGGTCCGCCGCGGGCATGGTGACCTTCTTGCCATCGCGGAGCGCGGTGACGTTCTCGGGCACCATCTTGCTGAGGGCCTCGATGGCCTTGCCCGCCTTGAACTCCTGCACAAACCCGATGATCGTGTTGAGCGCGACCACCGCGAGGATGACCAGGCCGTTCTTGATACCATCGGTGGGGTCCACGACCATCGCCACCACGCCGCTGGCGATCAAGACCCAAATGAGCGGGCTGTTGATCTGTCGCCACAGCAAGTCGAGCGCCGTGTCCCCCTTGGGCTTGGGCAGCACGTTGGGGCCATACATCGCCAGACGCTGCTGCGCCTGGGCCGTACCGAGCCCCTCGCTCCGCGCCTCTAGCGCGGCGAGCGTGCCGTCAGGCGACAGCGCATGCCAATCGCGACCAGACGCCCCCGCGGGCTGTGTCGAGTTCGGGGGAGTGAGATTTGTCATCGATGGGGTCACTGTCATGCTCATGGCATCCTCGGTCAGGGAATCCGCGCGGAATGCAACAGCAGCACATCGCAGGTTCTCCTGCGGGCGCGCGGCAACTGGTTGTGACTGGTCTTGCGAGCCACCAACCCGGACACGGGCGGCGGGCTATGAGGGCCGAGGTCGAAGAATCGACCCGTGTTGACGACCCACACTGGCGGATGTCGGCTCCGCCTGCTACTCCCCAATCGGAAGAATGAATCGTACCGGAATTCGACGGGCCTTCCAGAATGGGATGACAAAACCCGTGGATTTCCCGCTGCCGAACCGAAATTGTCGCGAAACGGGCGGATATCCGGATAAGGAGAGTATCAGAATCGCCGCTCCTCTCATCCGGATATCCGTGAAGCGATCTGGCTTTGCTTGCGCTGCCTTTACCGCTCGTTCATGTCTTCGCCCAGCCGGGGTTCCGCGGATGCGTCCTCGACCTCGGCGGAGGCGGCTGCGACATCGCTTGCGGTGCTCCAGCCTTCGTCCTGGGACGCGGGCGCGGCTTCGACGCCCATGACGTCGGCGAATTCGTCCTCGCCTGTGTCGCCGTCCTCGAACGCGTCGGCGTGGATGGTCGCGCGGTCGCTGGCGAGGTTGGCCAGGCTCTTGCCGCGGTTGGGGGAGCCGATGGGGCCGCCCAGGCTGGGCTCGGCGCCGCTGCGGAGGTCCTTGTATGCGCTGCCGTCGACGAAGCCTTGCAATTTCCGCGCGCGGACGGGATGTTGGAGCTTGCGGATGGCCTTGGCCTCGACCTGGCGGACGCGTTCGCGCGTCACCTTGAAGATGCGGCCGACTTCTTCGAGGGTGTAGGTGTAGCCGTCGCCAATGCCGTAGCGGAGCTTGATGATCTCGCGCTCGCGGTAGGTGAGGGTCTTGAGGACGGCCTCGATCCGCTGCTTGAGCATTTCCTGGGCGGCCTGGTCAGCGGGCTCGCCCGTCTCGTCGTCGGGGACGAAGTCGCCAAGGCTGGCGTCGTCGCCATCGCCCACGGGGCGGTCGAGACTGACAGGGCTGCGACCGACGCGCAGGGCCTTGCGGACTTCGGGGGCGTTCATGTTGCAGCGGTCTGCGATTTCGTCAACGGTGGGCTCGACGCCCAGTTCCTGGATGAGCAGCTTTTGTGCGGTCTTGATCTTGCCGATCGACTCGATCATGTGAACGGGGATGCGAATCGTGCGGGAATGGTCGGCGATTGCGCGGGTGATGGCCTGGCGGATCCACCACGTGGCGTAGGTGCTGAACTTGTAGCCTCGCTTGTATTCGTACTTGTCGACGGCCCGCATCAGGCCCGTATTGCCTTCCTGGATGATGTCGAGGAAGACCAGGCCACGGTTGCGGTACTTCTTGGCGACGGAGACGACCAGGCGGAGGTTGCCGCCCGAGAGGTCGCGCTTGGCTTGTTCGTACTCCCAGAGGACGGTCGCGAGCTCTCGCACCCGGCGATGGAGGTCAAGCGGATCGTCCATGACGAGCTGGCGCAGGCCGTCGAGTTCCTCACGCATCACAGCAAGGTCTTCGGCGTCGTGGACCTTCTTGGCCTTGGCGCGAAGACGGGGCGGGAGCTTTTCGACGGGCGTGGTCGCGATCTTGAGTTCTTGATCCAGGTCGACCATCTTCTTCGCGATGGCGCGGAGCTTTCGCATCAGGGGGATGATGCGGCCGGTGCGCAGGCAGCATTCCTCGGTCAGGCGGGCCATGCGGCGGCGGCGAGCGAGCAAACGCGACTTGATCTGCGCGGCTTCGTCGAGCTTCTTCTCCCGGCGGGCTTCCTGCAGGCGTTCCCAGTCCTCGCGGTTGAGTTCGAGCAGACGCTCAATGGTCGGGATGTTGTTGGGCAGGCGCTGGGTGATCTTCTGCTTGGCGTTGTCCTCGGACGAAGAGATCCGCATGGTGCGGTCAAAGGGCACATCGCCCCGCATCACGCCCTTGAGCACTTCCACGGCATGGTGGACGAGATAGTCGCTCTCCATGCAGCGACGGCGGAAAATCATCCGCGTCACTTCGATCTTCTTGGCCAAGCGCACTTCCTCGTCGCGGGCAAGCAGGGGGATGTTGCCCATCTGCGAGAGGTACATGCGGACGGGGTCGTCAAGGCGCTTGTCTCCCGTCTCATCGACGAGGGCCTGGATGTCTCTGCGGAGTTCTTCGTCCTCGCGGTCGCGGTCGCTGGCGATGGGGTCGCCCTTGGCGTCCTTGAGGAGCGAACGACGCAGGTTCACGGCTTCGGCGGCGCGATCGCCTCCCGAGACGCTCATCGCGCGCGTGAGGCCGGCGAGGCCGGACGCGGCGGGGTTGGCGGTGCCTTGCTCAAGCGCGAGGCGGTGCATGCGGGCGCGGTATTCGAGCTCGTCGACGAGCTCGAGTTCGGCGCGGTCGATCAGGCAGAGGACTTGATCGACGTGCGCAGAGTCAACCATTTCGTCGGGGAGGGTGTTGTTGAGCTCTTCAAAGGAGAGCCAGCCTCGCCGACGGGCGACTTGGAGCAGTTGGTCAAGAGCGGGATGGAGGTCGCCGGTCACTGGAGTGCTCCGTAAAGCGGAAAGCGAAGAGCGAGAATGAACAGGTTGGAAGTCGGTGGTGTGGTCTAGAGCGTGTTCAAGGTCGGGAGATACCGATTCCATCACCCGCCAGGTCTGGGAATGCGGCGGCGGTCGGGGCCGAGGGTGCGGTGGAGGTCGGCGATCTTTCGGGCGTGGGCGGCAAAGTCGGTTGCGCCGGCTTCGTTGGTCGTGGGCGGTTTGGGTTCGATGGTCACGCCTCGACCCGACGCGGTATCGCGGCGAGCCTGGGACAAACTGAATTGCCAGTAGGCTTTCAAGCGGTCGCTGTTGCGTTCGGTCTGTTCGTCGATGCGGGCTGCGAGGCCGATGGTGGCTTCGCGGGCGGGGCCGTCGGCCTCAAGGTGTGACAGGACCGCGTGCAGGGAGGGCGGCTGACCATCTTCGCCCAGATCGTGAACGGCTTGCGCGACGCGCTGGAGCACGTCAATATCGTAGGAAACCGGGGCGATGGCGTCCTTGTCGGCTTCGGCGAGGGTCATCCACAATCGGCCTTCGCAGAGGAGGCAACCCAGCAGGCTCTCGGCGTGCGTGAGAGCACGCTTGCGAATTGCGCGGGCCTGGGCGAGTTCGGCGACCTCTCGCTGCGACGTGGGTTCGTCATTGGACAATTCGGGGCGTTCGAAGGTGCGTTTGGCGTCGCGGCCGGCGGGGATCGCGGCTCGCACGGCTTGCTCGCTGATACCGGCGATGCTGGCGAGGCGACGGACGATGAGTGCTTGGCGCATGGGCTCGACGTAGGGCAAGCCCAGATCAACAAGCTTTTGAAGCTCTTCGTTCATCGCCTTGGCGAGCGCGGCCATACCAGCGCCAGCGAGCTTCTCGCGAATGCGGGCGAAGCGGTATTCGAGCACGTCCTGTGCGTTGGCGAGTGCTTGGCGGAAGACATCTGCGCCGCCCTCGCGCTTGAGCAGTTCGTCGGGGTCCTTGGCATCGGTGAAGCGATTGAGCGTGACGACGGCGACGTCGACAGGCTCTGCGAAGAAGACTTCGGCGGCGCGGTCGGTTGCGCGTTGGCCAGCTTCGTCGCCGTCAAAGAGCAGGACGATGCGGTCGCAGGCCAAACGGAGTTGCTTGGCGTGGTCGCGCGTGAGGGCCGTGCCCAGCGTGGCGACGGCGTTCTTGAAGCCGCCCTGGTGGCAGGCGATCACGTCCATGTAGCCTTCGCAGATGATGGCGGTGCGGGTGGCTTGGATCTCGCGCAGGGCCATGGGCAGGGCGTAGAGCGTCGCGGACTTGTTGAAGAGGCGAGTTTCGGGGCTGTTGAGGTACTTTGGCTCGTCTTCGGGATCGATCTTCCGCGCGCCGAAGGCGATCACGCGCCCGCCGCGATCGTGGATCGGGAACATGAGGCGGTTGCGGAAGGCGTCATAGTGGCCCCCCCCCCCCGAGCCGCTGTCGCGAGACTTGATGAGACCAGCGCCGAGGAGGGCTGGCGTTGGGACGCCTTGCTTGCCCGCTGTCAGGAGCAGGCCGTCCCAGCGATGGGGGCTTGCGCCGAGTTGGAAGAGCTCGACCATCTCGGCGGAGACGCCGCGCTTTTCGATGACTTCGCGGGCGGCCTTGCCGTGTTCTTCGTGCTTGAGGATGGCGCGGAAGAAGGCGTTGGCCATGTTGCTGGCCGAGAGGAGGGCCTTCTTGTCGACTCCACCACTGCTGCCCCCACCACTACTTGACTCGCTCGGGTCGCCGCTTTCGCCGCCGGCGAAGTTCCCCTGAGTGCGCTTGAGCGGGGTCAACTGGATGCCCGCACGATCCGCGAGGAACTCGAGGGCGTCGCGGAAGTCCATCTTGAGGAAGTTCTGGACGAAGCCGAAGCAGTCGCCAGATGCGCCGCAGGAGAAGCACTTGTAAAACTGCTTCTCGGGCACGACGTACATGCTGGGGGAGTGGTCGTCGTGGAAGGGGCAGAGGCAGATGTACTCGCGGCCCTTGGGGCGCAGCGCAATGTGCTCGCCGATGAGACGGACGAGGTCGGTGGCGTCTTTGACCTTGTCAATGTCGGAGCGGTCGCCGAGGTTGCGAGTGGCAACGGGTGCCTGGCCACCACGCGGCGTGCCTGCACCGCCCGCGGGGGGGCGGGGGCGTGGGCCGCCGAAGATGCCGCGATTTTGGAGGTCGTCCTGAGCCAAGTCTTCCTCGCGCGTCGTGCACGGTCGAGCCGGGGGGGCGGATGCCGATCCCGACGCATCGCGTCGACACGAGAAGCGTACGTCCCGCGGGCGGGAGCCTCGGGACGAAACGATCGCGGGTCTGCGTGTCATCGTGAGATGACATGCGTCGGGACCAACAGGAACGTACACCAGAATTGGCCGGATGCCACCGGAATCCGTGAAAGTGAGGCGGGCACCTCTCCAGGGAGCGGTTTCGCGGGCGCCGCGGACCGCACGCTCGGCATGAATCTCCCAGATTCCACGCGGCGCTCCCGCGATCCTGCCCTCGCCTGGCAATCCGGTCCCGGGAAGGGGCTACGTTCTCAGACTGTGCGGGGGGCGGGAACGTGGACGCGAGGCATGAGCGACTCGGCGAGCAAGTTGGTGCGGGTGCAAGTCCGGTTTGTCGGGCGGGTGCAGGGCGTGGGGTTTCGGGCCACGTGCCGGGATATTGCGAGCGGGCACGCCGTGACGGGATGGGTGCGGAATGAGGCGGATGGGTCGGTGGTGCTGGAGGCGCAGGGGTCGGCGGAGGCGGTGGAGGTGTATTTGCGGGCGGTGGAGGCGACGATGGGGAGGTTCATTGGGTCGGCGGCGCGGATGGGGCTCGGCGTCGTCGTAGATGAGCGGCGATTTGAAGTACGGAGGTAGGTCGGCGCACGACCGCCGTAGGATGTGGCAACGGAATGCAATCACCTTCGACACAGGATGTGCGAGAAAACCGCAGAGGTTCGATCCGGCGTGGGCCGTTGATCGCCGCGAGTGTGGCGTGCGTGGCGATGGTGGCGGGGTTGGTGGTGGTGGCGCGGTCTGGGAAGCCAGCGGCCGCCCCGACCGCGAAGCCGACGACTCCGGACCTTTCGACGGTGCCCAACTTGTCGTCGAGTTTGTCGCAGGGGCCGCAGGGAGCGAGCCTGGCGCAGGGCGAGCGGTTCTTCTTGCAACTTGCAGATCGTCAGGACCCAACGCGGATCGCGGGCGACGTCACGGCGGATCGGAGCGTTCCAAAGGGCGAGCGACGGTATGAGTTGACGCAGCCGCGGGCGTGGTTTTTCCTTCAGGATGGGCGGAGCGTGCATGTCGAGGCGGCGTCGGGGCTGCTGACGGTTGCTCGGCAGACCGCGGGGGGCGTCGGAGGGGGGCTCGAAAGCGGATCGCTGGTGGGCGATGTGGTGGTGCGGCTGTTTGCGGTGCGTGCGGACAACACGCGGCCCGAGCCAGGCGTGACGCCGACGATCGCAGTGCTGCGGACTTCGCGGCTGTCGATTGACTGGGTGCTGGGTCAGTTTGATGCGCCCGAAGATTTTGACTTGGCGTGGGAGACCATCGCGTACTCGGGGCGAGGCGTGCTGGCTCAGTTTGATCCGCAGACGCGGGTGCTGGATTCGCTGGCCGTGGCGAGCACGCGCGAGATTGTGATCGATCAGCGTGCGAAGGCGCGGCCAACCAGTGTGGACGGTGGAGATTCTGTACGACCTCCGGCCGACGCGGTCGCGGCGGATGTTGGCAGCACGGCGCGTCCGGACGCAGCGACTCCGGGCAAGGCCGGCCCCGCCGACGAAGCCCTCGCGGCGGTCGAGTCGTTCTATATGCTGCGTTCGCCGGCTCGAGTGCGGGTGATGCGGGATCAGGCGACGTTGGATGCGCCGAGTCTTCGCGGCGGGGTGCGGCTGATCAATGGGGAGCTGCCCAAGTCCGCCACAGCAGTCACAGCGAGCGGTACGGCCCCTTCGGCGGCCCCGATAGTCGCCGTCGCGCCTGGTGGAGCGTCCGCGACGCCTGCGGCTGTGCCTCAACCCGTCGCAAACCCGCAGCCGGCAGCAGGGCCCACTCGCATCACGCTTGCGGGCCCGCTCGAAGTTCGGCGTGCGCTCGATGCGGTCGCGCCTGCGGAGTTGACACGAGATGATTGGTGGGCGCGGCTGGGCGAGGGCGGGGGCGGGGGCGGAGCGGGCGACGCGGTGGTGGCACAGGACGCCTCGCGAGGGATGGAAATGCAAGCCGCGACAGCAACGGTCATGGGCACTCGCGGGCTGATGACGCTCGAAGCGTCGGTCGAGCAGCCGGTGGTGCTGCGCAGTGACAGCGCGGGGACGTTGACGGCGGAACGGGTCGAGGCGGATCGCGCAAACCAGACAGTGCGCATCCTCGGCGCGGGCACGCTGGTGGGCGTTGCGCGAGCGGGCGATGACAAACCATCGCCCGGAGTCAAGCCCTCGACGCCTCCCAGCGTGCGCTGGAACGAGAGCGCGGCGTTCGAGTTTGCGAAGGCCTCACGCGAGTTTGAGAGGCTGGACAGAGCGCGGTTCGTTGGCGAGGTCGCTTCCGCGGCGGATGGATCGGTCGTGACGGGCAACCAGATGGTGGTGGACTTCGCGTTGCCTGTGGCGCAAAGTGCGCCGGCGGGCGGGCTGGTGCCGGCGCGAGCGCGAGTGTTGGGGCAGGCCACGGTCGCGGACGCGCGGGGCAATCGCGCGAGCGGCGATGTACTCGCGGTGGAGTTCGCGACCGATGCCAGCGGACAGGCTTCTCCGGCGAGTTTCGAGGTGCAGGGACAGGCCTCGGCGGAGTTTGACGGGCAGACGCTGAAGGCCAACTCGATGCAGGGCACGCTGGTGCGAGCTGCTTCGCAAGAAGTCGCGACTGGCACTCCGCAAAGCCCCGCACCTGCGCCGGCCAATGCGGTGCAGCTTGCGAATCTGCTTGCGACGGGTGACGCGGGAACTCTCGCATCGTTTGTGGGCAAGGACGGAGTGCGGGCCCAGGCTCTGACGATTCAGGCTTCGCCATTGGAACGGTCGGCGACGTTGCGAGGCGGTCCCGGCCTGCCCGCGCGGGTGACGCGAGCGATTGCGGATGAGGCTGAGCGTGCAGGCAGTGAGTTTGCGGGCGTGGGCCCGCTCATCACGTTTGACGAAGCCAAGCGGACGGTGACGATGGGCGAAGGCGGCGAGGTATCGCTGGTGGAGCGAGCAGGCGCGCAGATCGTGCGAAGCGTGCAAGCGACCGCGCTTGGTGCTATCAGCTTTGACGAGTCGGCGGGCGTCGCAACGCTGCGTGATGGCGTGGTCGCGACCATGCGAGAGCAGACGGGGGCCGCGTCTCGCACCGCTCGCATGGATGCGGGTGAGGTCACCGTGCGGTTTGAGCGTGTGTCCGATCAAGTTCAGGACGCGACGAAAGCGGCGACGCCCCAGGCACCACAGTCCGCGACGGCCAACCTGCGCGCGACGAGCGTCGAAGCCGCGAGCGTGGCGGGGTCCACGCCGGTGCGAGCGACGATACAGGAGTTTGTCGCCGACGCGGAGCGACCTCGCGTGACGTACCACATCGAAGCACCAAAGCTGACGGCGCAAGCGGCGGCCAATACGTTCGAAGCGACTGGCGCGGGGCGTTTGCTGGCCACTCGTGGCGAGACGGCTGAAGCGCCGACCTCGGGCGACGTGTTCGCGAGTTCTGGGGCGGGCGACACGCTGGTTTCGTGGCGGGATTCGATGCGGTATGTGCAGGCCGAGCAGCGAGCGGTCGCGAGGGGGCTGGTGCGGCTGGCGCATCGCGAGACTGCGCAGTCGCCGCCTTCGCTGCTCGAATGCGAGACGCTCACGCTTGACCTGCCGGCCTCGGCATCCGCTTCGACCAACGCCGGGCCGGGCAATCCAACGCCGGCCGCCGCACCAGTTGGCACCCCACTTCGCCAGGCCCTCGCCGAGGGCGGGGTATGGGGCAGCGTGCAGTCTCGTGAGTTCACAGCGGCGCGAGCGTTGTTCGATGCGGTCGCATCTCGCATCGACGCGTTCGGAGATGCGTCGGCAACGGTCACGGTCGCCGCGGCTGCCGACCAGGCACCGTTGGTCGCATCGCGGATTCGCATCGACACCAAGACGGGCCGGATCGAGGTGATTGATCCGGGCACGATCCAAGCAACGCAACCTGCCGACAAGAACAAGCTCCCCGCACCACCCCCGAGTCCGCGGTAGGCGATTGGGCCAGTGAGAACCGCCCGCGCCGTCCAGGCCCGTCCCTGGGGCCTGCGCGGGGGACGCGGAAGACACGGAAGACGCGGTTCGCACCGAACCATCCGGGCGAACCAGTCCTATATCATGCAGGAGTTCGGTCGCCCTTCGTCAGGATGATGGTTGGCGGAAGGTGAACCGAATCTTCGTATGCCCGCCAACGCCTTTGCGATCATCGCGAAAGATGATGGGAGAAGTTTGGTGGGCGAGCATCGGATGAAGCCGGGCGAGGTTTCGGGCGTCCAATGGAGGCGTCCCGAGCCAGAATGCCGAGGAGTAGTCATGCGTGAACGCGTCGTGCCGGCCTTCCCGTCCGCCTCTTCGAGCCTTGTCGAACGGCGTCCGAACCGATCCAACCGCCTGGTCGCGATGCTCACGCTCGCGGCGTTGACGGCCCTGCCCGGGCTGTCCCTGGCCCAGCAGCAAGTCGAATTGCCCAAGCCGGGCGTGCGGGTTGCGGCGGCGGAGGCTCGGCCCGCACCGGCTCGCGCTTCAGCGACCGTGTCGCGATGGGGACAGCAGGTGTGGGACGCCGCCCAGCGCGGGAGTGTGGTGGAGTTGCAGCGTTTGCTCGAGTCCGGGCGCGATGGAGGGATCGCCGGCCTGAGCGACGACACGAAAGCGTCGCTGTCGTCATACCTGAACAACCTCAACGAGCGTGAGAAAGCTCGGGGGATGCAGTCAGACGAGTCCCGCAAGGAACTGGATCGGCTGTTGGCTCTCGAGCACACGCCCAGCAACGTGCTCAAGTGCCTGCGCGAAGTGCTTGAGTTGCACTCGCTCTCGCGGAACAAGGACGCGCTGCTGGTGGAGCCGCCCATCGCCGATCTGCTGACACGTGCGGAGGCAATGGCCCGCGAGTGTGAAGCCAAGGGCGAGATCCTGGACGCCACAGAGTTGTTCGTGTACTTGAACGAATTCAATGACATCTCGGCCAAGTTCCGGCCCGACGTTCGTCGCCTGGCGCTGCGCCAAGAGATGATGCGGCTGTACGTGCCCGAGCGCCTGTGGGAGATGGCCAACCAGCGCCGCCTGCGCAACGGCGACAAGGCCCTTCCGCCGTTCAACTCATTGGGGACGGACTATCGCGATCGGCTCGCGAACGTGACGCAGGAAACGGTCGAACGGGCGCTGGCGCGAGCCCGCGACCATGTCGAGCAGGTGTCGGTGAATCAAGTCGTGCTCTCTGGGCTGGATGCGCTGCGGACGTTCCTGACGACCGACGACCTCAAGGGCGCGTTCGAAGGCTTGGGCGATGTTGAAAAGCGGCGTGAGCTGCTCGCCCAGATCGACGTTGAGAAGCGGGCTCTCTCGCAAATGGCCGTGCAACTGGACGTGTTCCAGGTCGGCGGCATTCTGGATCGCGTGCAGGCCAAGAACCAGACCACTGTCAATGTGCCAGCTGCGGCGTTGGTGCATGAGTTTGGCAACGGCGCGATGAGCAAGCTCGACGAGTACAGCCAGATCATCTGGCCCGACGAACTCGCGCGGTTCAAGAAGACCACCGAAGGACGGTTCGTGGGCGTGGGCGTGCAGATCGAGTTCAACGATCTGGGCGAAGTCCGCGTTGTGACACCGCTCGAAGGCTCGCCCGCGCAACGCTCGGGCGTGCACCCTGATGACGTGATCACGAAGGTCGACGGCAAGTCGATCTTCGGGCTGGGGCTGGATCAGGTCGTGGACCAGATCACCGGGCGCGAAGGGACGCAGGTGGTGGTGACCGTCGAGCGCCCAATCGTCGACAACGTGCACAGCGACGACCCGCCCGTGGTCGAAGGCGCTCCCGCCAAGCCCACCCGCAAGGAGATCGAGTTCCGCTTCACCCGCGCAACCATCGACGTGCCCAGCGTCCGCGGCTGGAAGCGCAGCGGCGCCCGCGAAGACTCGTGGGAGTGGTTCCTCGACCAGCCCAACGGCATCGGCTACCTGCGCCTGTCCAGCTTCGCTGACACGAGCACGCAGGAAATCGATCGCGCCGTGGCCCAGATGAAGCGCAAGGGCCTCAACGCGCTGATCTTTGACCTTCGCTACAACCCGGGCGGCTTGCTCGACCAAGCGGTGACGATCGCGCAGCGGTTCCTGCCGTTTGACAACGAGCCGATCGTGTCCGCCCGGCGGGCGGGCGACGCGGAAGAGGTCGACGGCTGGACCAGCAAGGAACGCGCGACGCTTGACGGCATCCCCGTGGTCGTGCTCGTGAACGAAGGCAGCGCGAGCGCGAGCGAGATCGTGAGCGGCGCGCTCCGCGTCTACAGCTCATCGGACAAGCACCAGGCCGACGTTATCGTGCTCGGCAACCGCACCTACGGCAAGGGCAGCGTGCAGAACGTCTGGCCCCTCAACGCCCACAGCCTGATGAAGCTCACTACCGCGTACTACATGATTCCCGACGGCTCGATCATCCACCGCCGGCCCGGCAAGACCACATGGGGCGTTGAGCCGCACCTCAAGGTCGAGATGCTGCCCAAGCAGTCAGGCGACGCAATCATGCTCCGCCGCAACGCCGACGTGCTGCCGCTCGACGAGAACGGCGTCAGCCTCCGCAAGGCCAATTTGCCCAACCCCGACGACCTGATCACCAAGGGCATCGACCTGCAGCTCGAAGCCGCGAAGGTACTGCTGCTCAGCCGCGTCGCGGGCGGCCCGGTCACTGCGGGTAAGTGAACGAAAAGCGAGGATTGGATTGCGAGCCTCGACAGATGTCGGGGCTCGTTCTTCATTGGCAGCGATACAACCGCTCCGATGATCGCGTTCCATTCCCGCGAGCGATCACGCTCATAGGTCCGACAGCTTGACAAGCCCACGTGCTTGGCACGCCACCCGAACGTTCAGTTGCCTGTATCGCCATATCGCTGCCCTCCTTCGCACTGTCGCACCATCGCTGTTTCGCACTTCTCCCCTACTCTCCCCCATGCCCATCGTGATCAAGATCGGCGGCGTCGCGCTTGAGCAGCAGCGTGCCGCGCCCGCGCTTTGGAGAGCCTTGCTCGCGCTGCACGCCAAGTCTGGTGTAGTCCTCGTGCATGGCGGCGGCAAGGCGGTGGATGGACTGCTCGCAAAGTTGTCGATGCCCACCGAGCGGCGTGAAGGCATTCGCATCACGCCGCCCGATCAGATGGACGTGATCGCGGGCGTGCTCGCCGGAACGGTCAATAAGTCGCTGGTGGGCGCGATCAACGGTGCGTCCGAGGGAACTCGGGCTGCCGTGGGACTTTGCCTGGGCGATGGCGGCGCGGTGCGAGCATTCAAGGCTACGCGATTCTCGTTTGATCCCGGTAGCGTCGGCGATGTCGACATCGCTTCGACGCAGGGGCGGTTGATCGCGACGCTCCTTCACGACGGCTTCATGCCCGTGCTCAGCAGCATCGGCATTGACGACGCGGGCGCGTTGCTCAACATCAACGCCGACGACGCCGCTGCGGCGCTCGCGAAAGCTCTAAACGCCTCAGCCCTGGTGCTGCTCACCGACGTGCCTGGAGTGAAAGACGCACGCGGCCAGATCATGCCCGCGCTCGACCACGCAGGCATCGAACGCATGATCGCATCGGGCGAGATTTCAGGCGGCATGATCCCCAAGGTGCGAGCCGCGATCGAGACTGCTCGTGTGATCGGTGCGTCGGTGACGATCATGTCCGGCGCGGACACGAGCGCGTTGGAACGCTGGGCCAAGGGCGAAGCCGTCGGCACGCGCGTTGGCTGACTCGTCTCGCCTGGCTTACGAATCGCCTTCGTATGGCTCTGGGAGGTCGTCGAGGAACGCGGCGAGTCGCTGCGCGTCGGGCGAGCCCGCATCGCGAACGTACGCGCCGCTCGCGCCAACGCCCATCGCGAGGCAGGCTTCGAGCGAGCAACCGGTCGCCTGTGCGAACGCGAAGCCGCCGTTGAAGTGATCGCCAGCGCCGGTGGAGAGCCTGGGTTGGCGCACCATCGGACCGTCGATCCACATGCGCTGGCTTGCGGTCGCACCCGCCGCGCCTTGGCGGGGGTGGACGACGACACACGAGAGGCCGAGTCGCTCTTGCACGCCTGCCGCCAGAGTGATGCAGCCATCGGGCAGGGTGCGGATCGAATCGAGCATGGACTCGTCGCACGAAGCGCCCAGCAAGCTGGCCACCTGTGTCGCCTCGGAGAGATTCAGGCCCAGCGTCACATCCGCACGCGACTGGATCGACGCGAGCAGATCGAGCACTCGGCGCAGATCAGCGCGGGTGCGTTTGGCGGGATCGGAGAGATCTATGAACATCCGCTTACGCGGTGCGCCCGCGCTCAGGTGTGTCAGCACATCGTCACGCAGACCCGTCAGGATCGTGTCCACGCCGGCCATGATCGACCAATTGACGACACCTATCAGGTCCGCGCCGCGTACGGCCTCGATGATCGCCTCACGACTCAGATCACGCAGCAACGTTGCCCACGTCACACCCTGAATCGCCTGCGGCATATTGAACATGATCTTGCCGTCGCCAAACTCCAGCGCATGCGTCACGGCTGGCGGCGCGACCGCGAGCACGCGCTCGCAGCGACTCGCAAAGGGTGTGAACGCGTCATGCACGCGCCCGGGCGGGGCTTCCATAGCGTCTTCACCAACGCAACCGATGTACGTCACACCAGCGCCCAACGCTCCGAGCGAGCCGGCAAGCAGCGGGCCGTTCCCGCCGTATCGGCGCTCGACTTCCACGAGTTCGATGTTCGCACTCCGCCCAGCAGCAGCGGCGATTCGGTGCGAAAGCGCACCGATGGTGCCGATGGGTGTAAAGTCCTCGGTGCGTATGCTCGCGCGAGTGTCGACAGCGCGGAGGATCACGTCAAGAAACCCATCAAAGCCGACGAGAGCGCGGGGGCGTGCGCCGGATCTCAGCACCCGCGCGGCCTCCGCCGCGGCGGACTTGCGGGTCTGGTATCGCAGGATCGTTCCCTCATGCGGGTGAGCGTTCATGCTTGAACGTAGCGGGTTTCGGGCGTCCTCGCTCGTGAAAGCCATGGGCGGTATAAGTGCGATGGTCTCGTGTGAGCATCCGAACGTCCGAACGAAGCGAATCCGGTGGGTTCACACGAGATTCGGAGACTTCATGCGTACTTGGCTCATCACTGGTTGTTCTTCTGGTTTCGGTCGCACGTTGGCCCAAGCAGCTCTGGAGGCGGGCGAACGGGTGATCGCAACCGCCCGCAATCCCGAGACGCTCGCGGAACTGACCCGGGCGTACCCGGAACACTGCGACGCGATCACGCTCGACGTGGGCTCGCGTGAGTCTGTGCTCGCGGGCGCGCACGGCGCCTTGGATTCGCGCTTGGGTCGCGAAGGCATCGACGTGCTGGTGCACAACGCTGGGTACGGTCTCATCGGCGCAGTCGAAGAGTGCGACCAGACTCAGATCGACCGCAACTTCGCCGTCAACTTCTTCGGGCCTTTGCAACTGACCCAGGCGATGCTCCCCCACATGCGAGAGCGGGCTGCGACGGGCACTCCCGGCATGATCATCGCGATGTCGGCCGCCGCGGCGATCGCCAACTACGCGGGCTTTGGCGTTTACGGAGCCGCGAAGTGGGCACTCGAAGGAATGTGCGAGTCGCTGCGGTCCGAACTTGCCCCCATGGGCATCAAGGTGATGATGGTGCAGCCAGGCCCATTCCGTACGGAATTCATCGCGCGATCGCTCGACAGGGGTTCGCGAACGATCGACGCGTACGCAAGGACCAGCGGTCAGTTCGCGGGGCTGCTTTCGAGGATGAACGGGAAGCAGCCGGGCGATCCGCAGCGAGCCGCGCACGCCATCCTGCAAGCATCACGCAGCGCGACGCCGCCCGCTCGCCTCGTCATCGGGAAGTATGCGATTGAGAAGGCGAAGAAGCGCAACGCGGCGTCGACCGCAGAGTTGACCGCCTGGGAAGAACTTGGGGCGTCGGCGGACTTCCCGCGATGAAGTTTCAATCGCTCCCACACGCACAGATCGCATCAGGCATTGACAGTCGCAGTATCATTACTTTGTGTCACGCCGCGCCTTCACTTTGATCGAGCTGCTGGTGGTCATCGCCGTCATCGCGGTGCTGATCGCGATCCTCCTTCCATCCCTGGGCGCTGCTCGCAAGACCGCGAAAGCGACGACATGCCTCGCGAACCTTCGCGGCATCGGGCAGGCGCTCACGCTCTACAACAACGATCACAATGAGTACGTGATTCCGTCCTACACGATGACGGGCACCGACGGCAACAACGTGCCACTCGAAGGTTGGGGGCCGATCCTCGATCGTGATGGGTACCTGCCCTCCAGTGACGCGCAACGCGGCAACGCGTTGGTGTGTCCGGAAGCCAAGGACGTCGCAGGCGTCGCGGCAAGCGGGCAGACGGGCAACAACATCGACAACCCGCGCGGCTGGATGCAGTGGCCCGCAGTGCGCACGGGCAGTAGTTTCGGCACGACGCTCATCGAAGATCGCGGGTTCAATCAGATTCTGCGCGTGGCGTACTGGATCAACGCACTTAATCCCATCGGCGGCTCGACTTTGGTTGAGCCGGATCTGCACTACACCGGGTCCGTCGGATATGGGCCTGGATCCAACGGACTCTCGATCAAGCACACGCGATTGTCCGCGTTTGTGAGGCCGTACCAGTTGATCGCGGTCGCAGACGGGCTTTACGCGGGCCGGCAGCGGGACACGCGGATCGGTGCCGCGAACTCACGCATCGGCTATCGGCATCCGGGCCTGGGCTCGGGCGGGGCGAACGCGGACAAACTCGCCGGAAGCGCGAATGTCGTGTTTGCCGACGGGCACGCGGACGGCATCGACGGCGCGGTCTTCCCGCGTGGGCTTGGCGGCAGCAACAGCCCCGATGAAGTGCGGGAAGAGAACGCGTACGGGAAGCCGTCGTTGTATGCGAATCCGGAGAAAGCGGTCGGAGCACCCTAACCGTTGCGGATTCTTGGTCGTCGCTCCGCCAGCTGCGTACGTCCCTCGGTTCTTAGCGTGCCGGCACATCCGCGCGATTCCCGCGCAGGAAGTACTCCATCAGTTCGTGCCCATCTTCAATCTTGAGATCGCTCTCATGCGCGGCGAGTTCAGTGAAATCACGCTGCACAAGACTCCGCATCCACGCCCCCGCGATCAAGAATGGCACGGGCGTGGCATCGTGCTTCTTCGTGCTGCAGAGCGTGAAGTGATCGGGCATGATCAGCACTCGCCAGCCCTTCTTGCCTGGCTCCTTCTCCGGATCGCCGAAGCGCTTTGCGAGTTCCGCGTGCACCGGCCCCACGATCTCCCGATCAATCGCCTCAAGGCTCGCGACCTTGGTCTTCCAGTCGCCCTGATGGCTCGCTTCGTCGGGCGCTTCGACGTGGCAGCAGACCACGTCGTAGTGACTGAGCGCGTCGATCGTCGCTCGCCCCTGAGCCGCGTAGTCGGTGTCGTGATAGCTCGTCAGACCAGGCACTTCGATCCGTTCCCAGCCGATGTACGCCGCGATGCCTCGCAGGAGGTCCACGCTCGTGATCATCGCCCCGCGCAAGCCATATCGCTCCTGAAAACTCGGCACGCTGGGCTTGGTGCCTTGGCCCCAGAGCCATGCCATGTTCGCCATGCGCTTGCCTGCTGCTTTGCGAGCGACGTTCACCCGATGCAAAGGCAGAAACGCGGCGGATAGTTCCATCAACGTTCGCAACTTGTCCGACGCCGCGTTGCTCTCGCCCGTGATCGCGCTGCGGGGCAGGTGCGATCGCCACGCTTCGCCCGGAATCGCATGGGGCGGCGTCGTCAGCAGGTCGCGATAGTCTGTCCCCGAGTGATCGACCATGATGTTGCGATAGCTCACACCCGGATGCAGATCGATGCCCTGGACAAGTTCCGGCGCACGCTCGTGCCAGTGGGCCACCAGATCGCGAAGCAACTCGCGAGCCTCGCCATCGGTGATCGCCCCCGCGCTGTGGTCCAGCATCTTGCCCGCCGCGCTCGCGGGTTCGTTGTCGCGGCCCTCCCCGAGGCCCGTCGTAACGAAGTTAAGCCTGAAAATCCAATCCGTTGTCGACAGCCGCAACCCCAACGCCGCAGCCTCCAGCGGCGCACGCCCGGTGTGATACCTCGCCGGGTCATACCCCAAGAGGCTCATCGAGCACACATCGCTCCCCGCCTCAAACCCCTCGGGCGTCGTCCACGCGCAGCCCACCCGCCCAGAACGCGCCAGCGCCCGCGTGTGCGGCATCTCCGCAACCTCAAACGGCGTCTTCCCGCCCAACTGCTCGAGCGGCAGGTCCGCGCCGCCATCGGGGATGATCACGACGAACTTCATGCGAGGAGCGTAGCAATCCGACTGCGTCGCCCGCCACATCAGCCGCCTGGCGTCAGATGAACGTTGACCAGAAGTCAATCAACAGGGCCGACGCGAGGCCGCCGATCCCCCAGACGATCCGCCCGGCGACCAGAAACACGCCCACGAACACGACGATGACGATGATCTGCCCACGCTCCCCTTGCCAGAGCCGATCAAACGCGGGGACGAAGTTGCCCAGGATGCGCGAGCCGTCGAGCGGCGGCACCGGAATGAGATTGAACAGAAACAACACCGCGTTGAGGACCGTCCCCAGCGTCAGGAAGTTGTCCATGTTCTGATAGAACTCCTGATTGATCACGCCCGTGCCATACTTGCCCCACAGCACCGCCGCGAGCGAGAAGAGCACGGCAAGGACAAGGTTCGACGCCGGCCCCGCAAACGCGACCAGAGCGTCGTCATAGCGGCGTCTGTAATTGGAGGGATTGGTCGGCATCAACCCCCAGGTGATCCCCACCAGCAGGAACATGATCCACGCGAAGGGCGGAATGTGCACGAACGGATTGATCGTCATGTGCCCCGAGTGCAGCGGCACATCATCCCCGCACTTGATCGCGGTCCAGCCGTGGGCCAGTTCGTGCACGACGATCGAAAAGACCACCAGCACGATCCACGACACGAGATAAGCAGGGCTCGTCGCCCACGCGTCCGCCATCCACCAACTGCCGGGCATGAAGGGCTCCTTGGGTTGGTGCAATGTAGCCTGCTTGACCACCGCGCGGTCTACAAGAGCACGTCCTACGTTGTGGCATGCCTACGCCGATGATCATTGCGGTTGCCGTAGTGGCTCTTGCTGTCATCGTTGCTGCGATCGCGGCCGTCTTCTTCCGGCCCCAACTATTGAACCTGCTTCGGGTTGCATTGTCCGCTTCTCAAGCTCCACTTCCGTACACGCGGAAGGACTCCCTGCTGACCCCTGGCGAGGCCGCGTTCTTTCGTCAACTGCTTGTCGCGTTGCAAGGCCGATTCCTTCCGGCTGTCAAGGTTCGAGTGGCCGACCTGATCAGCGTGCGAAAGGGAACTGAGAACTGGCAGTCTCACTTCAACCGCATCTCCTCCAAGCACGTGGACTTCGTCTTGCTGGAACCACAGTCGCTTCGCCCCCTGCTCGCGATCGAGTTAGACGACAAGTCTCACGACGCCGCGAACCGCCGCGAGCGAGACGCATTCGTCAATGAGGCTCTGGCCGCCGCTCAGATGCCCTTTCTTCGCATCAAGGCAGCCCGCACATACTCGCCCGCGGATCTCTGGGCCCAGGTCGAAGCCGCAATGCGTACAACAGGTCCAGCAACGACTT
>JALHOJ010000014.1:32889-64162 GCA_022843045.1 Phycisphaerales bacterium | reverse complement strand
ACCTAACAAAAAAGAAACCCCCGGGCGGTGGGACCCGGGGGCTCGGTTGTGGAGCGTGCTCTGCGGTCTTTATCAGACGCGAGCGGCCTGGGTGGAAGGCCTTGGGACGCCCCACAAGTTGGGTGGCTCAAACATGTTGTGAATTTCCGGCGGATGACTTTCGCACCAACCGGAAGTTTTCGGACGTCAAAGAGCGTGCCTCATGCACCGAATCCTGCTTGCGTGTACCTTTTGGAGAAGACTCCTTGGCTGTGGACGCTTGGGATGGGCTCCCAATGCGTCCCTCGTTCCTTCAACCTTCCTTGAGTTCGCTTGCCTCGCCGCGATGCGCATCACTGTGCATCGCTGCTTGGCTTGCGTGCTCGTTCGCCTTCGTGAACTCCAACTGGCAATCGCGAAAGCGAGGGCAATCCACTTACCGCTCGCCCCGGGCGCTCTTCCATGAGCGACCCGGCTTTCACACTTGCGGGCCCGGCACGCGGGCACGCTCCTTGACGACCGAAGAGGGGAAAACGGAGAACGGGGATCGGGGAACAGGAAAACCGTTGCTTCGGATCGCGGTTTGCCGTTCCCCGCTCGCCTTTCAGCTGCAGCCCATGCTGTTGCCGCAGTTGACGCACTTGTGGCAGGTGCCGCTGCGGACGGTGATGTTGCCGCACACGTCGCAGGCGGGGGCATCGGCCATCTCGCCCAGAGCCTGGCTGAGGACGCCGGCCTTGTGATCGCTCACTCGCACGACGTCGATGTCGGTCACTTCCTTATGGATGTGCACGACGGTACCGGCGGGAGGGTTGCGCAACGTGGGTTCACTGAGCAGGCCCGGCGCGATCTGTTCACTCAGGCCCCCCACCGCTGCATTGGCCACGGTCATGCGGTGGGCGGGTGCCTCGACCTTGGGGGCTTCGGGCGCTGATTCGCGTTGCGGAGCGTTGGCCTCGCGATAGCCTGGCACGAATTCCATGCCCATCCAGCGGAAGATGTAGTCGACGAGGCTCTTTGCGAACGGGATGTCGCGATTTTCGGTCCAGCCTGCGGGCTCGAAGCGCTGGTGGCTGAACTTGCCCACGAGGCTGCTGACCGGCACGCCGTACTGCAGCGCGATGCTGGTGGCGGTGCCCAGGCTGTCCATGAGGCCGCCGATCGTGCTGCCTTCCTTGCTCATCGTGATGAAGAGCTCGCCCGGCTGGCCGTCTTCGAACAGGCCGACGGTGACATACCCCTCATGGCCGCACACGTTGAACTTGTGCGTCACGCTCTTGCGGGTGTCGGGCAGACGGCGACGCTTGGGCATGGGCTTGGCCGGGGCGACTTCGGCGGTCACGACGACCGGCTTAGTCTCCACAACCGCCGCGGGAGCAGAAGCCGCCATCTTGGAAGTCGCGGGGGCCGAGTGGGTCGATGCGTCCGACTTTCCCGAGTCAGCGTCCTTGTTGGTTTCCTTCTTGGCTTCGTCGGCGGTGGCGGAAAGGGGCTGGCTGAGCTTGCAGCCGTCGCGATAGAGCGCGTTGGCCTTGAGGCCCAGTTCCCAGGACATGCGGTAGCAGTCCTTGATGTCCTGCACCGTGGCTTCGTTGGGAAGGTTGATGGTCTTGGAGATCGCGCCGCTGATGAAGGGCTGAGCCGCGGCCATCATGCGGATGTGGCCTTGGGGAGCGATGAAGCGCTTGCCGAGCTTGCCGCACTTGTTGGCGCAGTCGAAGACGGGAATGTGTTCGGGCTTGAGGTGTGGGGCGCCTTCGATGGTGCTGGTGCCGCAGATCGTGGTGCTCAGTTGGTCGAACTGGGCGTCGGTGATACCCAGAACCTTGAGCAGATTGAACGACGGATCGCTCATGGCCTTGGCGGGATCGATCCCGCAGGCCTTGAGCGTGTCGGGCGACACCGCCCAGCTCGCGAAGGCGAACGACAATTCAAACACGCCCGGCAGGCCATCCTCGATCTGCTTGATGTCCTTCTCAGGGACACCCTTGCTCACCATGAACTGGCGGACGGTCGTGGTCGTGCCGGGCACCTGCACATCCAGATGCAACGCACCCAGCAGGTAGCTCATGATGTCCTTGACCTGCTGCTCGCTGTAGCCCATCGCGACCAGCGCGGGGCGGACAGATTCATTGGCGATCTTGAAGTACCCGCCGCCGGCGAGCTTCTTGAACTTCACGAGGGCAAAGTCAGGTTCGACGCCTGTGGTGTCGCAGTCCATCAGCAGGCCGATCGTGCCCGTGGGCGCGATCACCGTCGTCTGGGCGTTGCGATAGCCAAACTGCTCGCCAAAGCTCACGGCTTCGTCCCACGCAATCACGCTGCGCTCAAGCAGCTTGGTGGCGTTCGCGAGAGCGACCTTGCCGCTCTTGATCAGGCCATGGTCGATCGGCACGGGGCGGATCTTGAGGTTCTCGTACTTGCTGCTGTCGCGGGGCGCGCCATGAGCCGCGGCCTTGTGGTTGCGCATCACGCGGAGCATGTTGTCGCGGTCATTCGCGTAGCCCGGGAACGCGCCCAGTTCCTTCGCCATCAGACTGCTCATGCGGTAGCTGCGGCCCGTGAGCATCGCCGTGAGGCACGCGCAGATGGCTCGGCCTTCTTCGCTGTCATACGGGATGCCAGCCTGCATCAGCATCGCGCCCAGATTGGCATAGCCCAACCCAAGCGTGCGGAAGCGGTACGACAGGTCGGCGATGTCCTTGCTGGGGAACGCGGCCATCAGCACGCTGATTTCCAGCACGATCGTCCACAGGTCGATCCCGTGTTCGTACTTCTCCCAGTCAAAGGCGCGGGTCTTGGCGTCGTAGAACTTCAGGACGTTCAGCGACGCGAGGTTGCACGCCGTGTTGTCCAGGAACATGTACTCGCTGCAGGGATTGCTCGCGTTGATGCGCCCCGCGCTGGGGCAGGTGTGCCAGGCGTTGATCGTGCTGTCGTACTGCACGCCCGGGTCGGCGCAGCGCCATGCGGCTTCGCCGATCGCGTCCCACAGCACGTCGGCCTTCAGAGTCTTGGTGACCTTGGTCTTGCCGGCGGCGCGGGCGGTGCGGCTGTATGTGTTCCACTCTTCGCTCTTGTCCAGAGCGTCGAAGAACTCATCAGGAATGCGGACGCTGTTGTTGCTGTTCTGGCCAGAGACGGTCTGGTACGCCTCGCCGTTGAAGTCGTAGTCGAGGGTGAGCTTGAGCTCTTCGCACTGCTTGGCGACGTCCTGGTTGTGCTTCTTGAGGAGCTTGAGGCCCTCCACCATCGCCTGGACCTTGATTTCTTCGCGGACCTTCCAGTTGACGAACTCAAGGATGTCGGGGTGGTCCATGTCGAGGCAGACCATCTTCGCGGCGCGACGGGTGGTGCCGCCGGACTTGATCGCGCTGGCGGCGCGGTCGCCGATGCGCAGCCAGCTCATGAGGCCGCTGCTGCGGCCGCCGCCCGAGAGCTTTTCGCCATCGCCGCGGAGGTTGCTGAAGTTGGTGCCCGTGCCTGAGCCGTACTTGAACAGGCGAGCCTCACGCACCCACAGGTCCATGATGCCGCCGTCGTTGACGAGGTCGTCGCTCACGCTCTGAATGAAGCAGGCGTGGGGCTGGGGGTGCGTGTACGCGTCGTCGGCGAGCTTGGCCTCGCCCGTGATCGGATCGACGATCCAGTGGCCTTGGGCCGGGCCCGTGATGCCATACGCGAAGTTCAAGCCCGTGTTGAACCACTGCGGGCTGTTGGGGGCGCACATCTGGTGCGTCATCATGTACGCCAGCTCGTCGTAGAACGCCTGGGCGTCCTCGCTGCTGTCAAAGTACCCGTGGGTCTCGCCCCAATACCGCCAGCACCCGGCGAGGCGGTGGATCACCTGCTTCGCGGACTTCTCGGGGCCAGTCACGACCTTGCCCGTGCTGTCGCGCTGCTCTTCGCCCTCAAGGACATCCTGCCCTTGCGCGATCTGCGGCACGCCCGCCTTGCGGAAGTACTTGCTCACCATGATGTCGGTGGCAAGCTGGCTCCAAGTGCTGGGCACCTCGGCGTCGTCCATCTGGAAGACGATCGAGCCATCGGGGTTGGTGATTTTGCTGGAGCGCTTGACCCAGTCGACGGAGGAGAAGGGGTCCTTGCCAGCCTGGGTGAACTTGCGAGTGATCTTCATACGGGGCCGTCCTTGGGGCAAACAGGGTTCGAGGAAAAGAAGGCAATCAGGCACGCGGCATCAAGGCATCCAGCCATTAGCCGCCCAAACTTCGGATCAATCCAGCGAGCACGCGTTCGGCTTCGTCGAGTTGGCTCTTCGTCGAGTCGTAGTCGCCTTCGGTGATGTAGTTGAAGTCCTTAGCAAACAGAAGTTGAGTGTCGAGTCCGTAGATGTCGCCTCGGGCTTTCTTGAGGAAGTAGATGTAGTCCTGGGTGTTGCCTCTGCCGTAGCCGTGGGCGATGTCACTGGCGAGGCCGACTGCGGAACGACGAATTGCTGCGATCAATCCAAAGCGTTCGTTGTCGGGCAGTTTCCCGGCAAGAACGTACAAGCTCTTTCCAATCGCGTAAGCCTTCTGCCACGCAATCAAGTCCCGGTATGAACGAATCGACTCTGCCATCCCCGATGCCTCGATGCCGCGTGGCTTGATGCCTTCTTCTTAGTCAACCTTCGGAAGCGTGAGTCCACCTTGGTCCTGGTACTTCCCGCCTTTGTCTGCGTACGAAACTTGACAAACCTGGTCGGCCTTGAAGAACACAAACTGAGCAATCCCCTCGTTCGCATACACCTTCGCCGGCAGCGGCGTCGTATTCGAAATCTCGATCGTGACCTTCCCCTTCCACTCCGGCTCGAGCGGCGTGACGTTCACGATCAGCCCGCACCGCGCATATGTGCTCTTGCCCACGCAGATCACCAGCACATCCCGCGGCACTTCGAGGTACTCCACGGTTTCGCAGAGGGCGAAGCTGTTGGGCGGGATGATGACGTGGTCGAGGCCCAGCTTGTCACAGTCGACTTCGACGAGCAGATCGTCGGTGAATGCCTTGGGATCGACGACCGTGATCTGACCCGTGCGGGGCGTGGGCGTAAAAATCTTGAAGCGCGGGCCCACGCGGACGTCGTAGCCGTAGCTGCTGACGCCGAAGCTGATCTTGCCCGGCCGCTTGCGTGCCTCTTCGAAGGGCACGATCTTGACGCGGGAACGAATTTGATGATCTGCGAGCACGCCCACCTTGCGACGCTCCTGCCCATCTGGGACGCCAACCAACACCACCGGAACCACGCACCACAACCACTACTTCCGCCGCACGATTGGGTCCTTGAAACACCACCTCAAGGCCCGCCGTCATGCGGCATTCAAACCCAAACGATCCCTTATCACATACCGAACGAGATACCAAGTCCACCAAGCACGCTCGGAGGGGTCTAACACCGGAAAAAGCACCATTTTGGGTCCTTTTCCACCCCTCAACCCGGTAGGTTTCCGGGATGTTGGATGGACAAGGGCCTACAGCATACCACAACCCATCGTATGTTCAATAGCAACTGACCACAAAATGCTGCGTGAAAGTTGTGCAGGGGCTGTCGGGAGGGCGCAAATCGTGGTGGTTGGAGCATTTGCGAAAACGGCGCGTGGTCTCAAGTTTTTCAACCCAAGGAAAACCCCGTGTGGAAAACGACAGATACCGACAGACAAGCGACAGCTTGTTAGGGTCCACACTGAGCGATTCACCCTCTCGGCGAGCCTGGAATCACAATTCACCACCGGCGGTGAGGCCGTCAGGGGCGTTCGAGGGCCTGCAACCGTCCTGCAAACCGGCGGGTATAGTGCGTCGCGACTCGGTGGGCGATTCCAATCGCGGCGAGCGGTGCCGATGTGCGTGGCCAATTGGGCTTCGCTCACCGCCCAGACCCGGGAACCACGAGACCCTGACACGACTTATGGCGAGGCTTATGGCGATGCCCATTCATTCCACGCGGCGGCCCGGACTTGGTGCAGGTTTGTTGGCTGGGGTCGCGCTGCTGAGCGCGATGGCGGGCGGGTGCAGCAGCACGCCGCCGCCGACGCCCAAGCCCGTGGCGACGGATCTGGCTCCGGTGCCCCAGGCGATGCGCGGGCTGATTGGGAGCGAGGTGCAGTTTCGCAACGTTGCGCCGACGTTCGTGGCGGGCTTTGGGATTGTGGTGGGCGTGAACGGGGCGGGTGGGCTGCCGTTCAGTGACCAATTGTTTGCGTCGCTGGAGCGGCAGATGGCATTGGCAGGGGTGACGTCCAACAGCGATGCGCTGCGGGGCACGCCGCTGGAGGGGAAGTCGCCCAGCGAGATTCTGCGGGATCCGAATGTGGCGGTGGTGGCGGTGACGGCGGCGGTGGCGCCGGGGCTTCCCGAGGGGACGGTCTTTGATGTGCAGGTTGAAGCGGTGAACGCGACGAGTCTGGAAGGGGGGACGCTGTGGACCACGGACCTGCGGCTGGGAGCGCCAGCGGTGTTTGGCGGGCCACAGACGACCAAGATCGCGGAAGCGCGCGGGCCGATCTTCATCAATCCGTTTGGCACTGAGGCCTCGGGGAACACCACGACCGTGGGTCGCGTGCTGGGCGGGGGGACGCTCACCAACTCGCTAGAGATCATCATGAATCTCAACACGCCCAGCCACCAGCGGGCGAAGATGATTCAGAGCGCCATCAACAGCCGGTTTCCGCAGGGAAGGGGGGATCGCTCCCCCACTGCGCGAGGCCGGAACGACACCACGATCGCCATCACGGTGCCTCAGGTGTATCGCAGCCAGCCCGCGAACTTTCTGTCGTTGCTGAAGCACACGCAGGTGGATCAGTTGCAGCCGGAAGCATTCGCCCGGCGGTATGTGGAGACGATCAAGTCCGAGCCGGCGATGGCGGATTCGATGGCGTGGGCGATTGAGGCACTGGGTCCGCGCGGGTTGTCCGTGCTGCGTGAGTTGTACGACCATCCGGACCTTGCGCCGCGGCTGACGGGGTTGCGAGCGGGAGCGCGGCTGAATGACCCGCGGGTAGCGACGCCTCTGCGCGAGTTCATCACGCGCAACGAGGGTGTGCTGAAGACCCAGGCCATCGGACTGCTCGCGTTGGTGGATGCGGGGCCGACGGTGGACCTCTTTTTGCGTGAGCAGCTTCGGAATCAGGACTTGCTCACGCGGATCGCGGCGTATGAGGCGCTGGCGGGGCGGGCCGAGCGGGCTCGATTTGCGGCGTTGCAACGCACGGTGAACGATTCGCCTGATCTGCGGCGAGGCGGGGTGACGATTGCGCAGCTGGAGGCGATGTCGCGCGTGAGTCTGCCGGAAGGCACGATCCAGGGTGTGAGTCGCGACCCGATTGAGGGCAAGTTCCTGCTGGATCGGGTGCCAGAGGGCGAGCCGTTGATCTACATCACGCAGCAGCAGGTGCCGCGGATCGTGCTCTTTGGGGCGGATGACACGCTGGACTTTGCGAACGCGCCGGCGGGCGTGTCGGTCTGGGAAGGGCGGCTGATGCTCGGGCCCGATCCGACGCAGCCCAAGAGCGTGCGGGCGAGGCTGCAGCGGCCGGGTCGCCCCGCGATCACCCACAGCGTTTCGGGGAAGTTGTCGGACTTGGTTGCGCTGGCGGCTCGGCAGACCACGCCCAGCGATCCGCGGCCAGGCTTGAACCTGACCTATTCCGAAGTGGTCGCGGCCTTGTCGCGGCTCGAACAAGCCGGTGCGACGCGGGCGGCGTTTGCGACCGAGCGGGACCGGTTGCAGGGGATGCTGCTTGCGGCTCAGGAAAGCCAGTCGATGCTGGCCCGGCCTGAGAACGACGAAGATCCGACGCCTGTCGTGGTTCGCAAGGGCGGCGGGCTGATTCGAGCGGGCGAGCAGGACCAGGACCCGCCCAAGATCGTGCCGATCACGCCGGTGGCACCGCCGAAGTAGTTCAAGATTGCAGGGAACTTGGGGGGTTTTGGTGGTGACGCGAGGAGCGCGAAGCACACGCACCGCCGAGAACACCTTATTCGGGCCGACTTTGTGCGAAATCGGTTGCATTGGGCACCGAATCTGCTAATCTGAGCACAACCCCGACGGCCGAAAGGCCTAGGAGCGGGGTTTATTTTGCAAGGAGAGAGAAGATGAAGACTTTCGTTAGCGTTGTGGCGCTCCTCGTGAGCGCCGGGTTGGCCAATGCGGCCGTGATCAGCAGCAGCTCCGTCACCCAGCATTACAAGGGCCAGGCGATGGGCGGCACCGAAGTCGGCGGTGGCTTTGGCCAGCGCGTCGGTGTGCCGGTTTCGCTGGCTGGCCAGTCCAGCTGGGATGCTTTCGGCGCCGCGAGCAACACGGTGATCCTCGTGGACGTCGCGGCGGCTCTGGGCGCGCCCAGCGGCACCGCCTGCGTGATCACCGGGGTGTCTTGGGACGTTTTGATCGAAACCACGCTCGCTGGCCCCTTCGGCGGTAGCTGGCTCAGCGAAGCCCGCATCACCTTTGGCACCACTGCCGCGCCGAACCAGCTCGGCCTGCGCCCCGGCGCTGGCGTGAACAACGGCGGTACACAGGCTTTCGCCGGCGGTCCCGTGGTTTTCTCCTCGATCCCGTTGCCTGACATCGCGTTGGCGGATGGCATCCTTCGGATCGAACTCAACGAGACGTTCGATGACGCAGCCGGCGAAATCGACGCCAACTACATCGGCAACTCGTCCGTGACGCTCGAGGCGAGCATTGTTCCGGCTCCGGCTGGCGCTGCTCTGCTGGGCCTGGGCGGCCTGCTGGCCGCTCGTCGTCGTCGCGCTTAAGTGATTCCTGACGACCTCTCTACGTTGTCTTGTCCACGCCGCGGCGCATCTGCGCCGCGGCGGTGTTTTTGGGGAAACAAGTGGGCCTGCTGGCATCAGGTCGCGTGGGCGACGGCGCCAATGATGGAAGATGCCCAAGACGACGCAGCCGGAGACAACACCCAAAGTGACTGCGCTCACGCCGTTTGTGCATGTCGCGGATGTGGAGCGGTCGTTGGCGTTCTATGCGTTGCTTGGGATGGCGGCGGGCACGCGGTACAGGGATGATCGGGGTGTGACGGTGTGGAGCGATGCTCAAACGTCGAGCGGGGATGGCTCGGCGCGGATCATGCTGAGTTTGGCGAGTGGGCCGGTCGACCCGACGCAGCAGGCGGTGTTGTTCTATTTGTACGCGCCGGATGTGCGCGCGTTGCGGGCGCATCTGCTGGCGTCGGGGTTGCACGATGGGGGGCGATACTGCGGCCAGGCGGGGCCCAACGGCGGGCGGAGCGTGGTGTTTGAGCTGCAGCACCCGCACTACATGCCTGCGGGGGAGATTCGGGTGAGTGATCCGGATGGGTATGTGCTGTTGATTGGGCAGTTGGAATAGGTATTGGGCATTCGGGATTCGGTCGACGGGGGCCGTCGCGGGGGCCGAAGACTTCAAAAATTTCTCGCACAATTGTCGCAAGTGCGTTATCATGCGTGCTGCGAGGCTGGAGGCCTTGCGTGCGGCGTGTGATTTCAGCATGCGTCGCTTCTTCGCTTGGTTGCGTTGCCACAGGCCGGTTGGCCAGGGGCGGGGCAAGGGGCGAAGGCCGACATGGAGGTTGGTTCCCGATGCGCCTGACGAAACTCACGCTCAGCGGCTTTAAGAGCTTCGCCGACACCACCGAATTCACATTCGATCAGGCGATCACCGGCATCGTCGGCCCCAACGGGTGCGGCAAGAGCAATGTCGTGGACGCGATCAAGTGGGTCCTGGGTGAACGCTCGAGCAAGAGCCTCCGCGGCACAGAAATGCTCGACGTGATCTTCGCGGGCAGCGCGGGCCGCAAGCCGCAGGGGATGGCGAGCGTCAAGCTGACGTTTGACAATCCGGTCGTGGAAGAGGTCGGGGCCGCTCTGGAGACTGGCGCGGGGTTGAACGCAGAGGAAAATAGAGAGAAGAGAGAAGACGCGGAGAGCGTTGTCGGTGGAATGGTGGCGGCGGAGGGTGGGCTCGATGCGAGTGGTGACGCTGAGAGGTCCGTCGTTGCCGTGATGGACGATGTTGCTGCAAGCGACCCCGAAGCCAACCCAGAACTTGCTCTGTCTTCCTTGTCTTCTACTCCTCCGTCATCCTCTGCGCTCGCGAGCCCCCGCCGCAAGTTCGGCCGCATGCTCCCCGTCGACTCCGACACGGTCGAGATCGAACGCCGCTTGTATCGCGACGGCGGCAGCGAGTATTTGATCAACGGCAAGACCGCGCGGCTGAAGGACATCCGTGAGATGTTCCTGGATACGGGCGTGGGCGCCGACGCGTACTCGATCATCGAGCAGGGCAAGGTCGATGCGATGCTGCTCGCCAGCCCTCAGGAACGCCGGGTGATCTTTGAAGAGGCGGCGGGGATCGCCAAGTACAAGCAGCGCCGCATCGAGGCCCAGCGACGGCTGGACCGAGCCGAGAGCAACCTGAAGACCGCGAAGGACCAGCTTGAAAGCACGGAGCGGCGGCTGCGATTGGTGAAGGGGCAGGCGGCCAAGGCCCGCAAGTTCCAGGAGTTTGACAGCGAGTTGCGGGCGTGGCGTTTGGCGCTGGCGTTTGATCAGTATGACTTGCTGCTCGAACGCATCGAAGGGCTTACCAGCCAGCAGCAGGGCCTTTCGCAGCAACGCGACGAGGCCCACACGACGCTGGCCGACCTCGAACAACGCAAGCAGGAAGCGGAACTGCGTCGCCACGAGTTGAACGAACAGGTCCGCCGCCTCGACAGCGAGCGCATGCTGGCGGCCCACGCCCGCCAGCAGAGCGAGCAGCGCAAGGCGATGCTCGAGCGCTTGGTCGAGCAGACGCGGCGCGAGAGCGAGACCGACCAGACCACGCTCGCGGAACTGACGCAGCGGGGGTCGGGCACGGACGAAGCCATCACC
Organism: Phycisphaerales bacterium; assembly: GCA_022843045.1. GTDB lineage: Bacteria > Planctomycetota > Phycisphaerae > Phycisphaerales > UBA1924 > BJHL01. The sequence goes on along the minus strand of JALHOJ010000014.1, from coordinate 53,320 downwards.
GATCATCGTGAGCAGGTCGCGGCCCTTACTGAGCAACTGAACGAATCGGAGCGGGCGCTGCAAGACGCGGCCCAGGCCCGCGCGAAGGCGGCAGAGCAACTGGGCGACAAGCAGCGGCTTGCGACCGAGAAGGCCAACGCGGCGGCGCGGATCGAGCGCGAGCGGCTGCAGATGCTGGCAGTCGTCGAAGGCGAAAGCAAGCGGGCGATGTCGCTGCGCGAGCAACTTGAGAAGCTGGCCGGGACCGTCGAACGCATCGGCCGCGATCGCGCGGGCGTGGTCGAGCAGCAGCAGGCGTGCGAGGGCGAAGCCAAGTCCCTGCGCGAGCAGGTCGGTTCGCTGGAAGCCAACCTCCGGGAAGTTGAAACGCAACTGAGCCAGCGCGACGAAGACCGCCGCGCTCGCGCTCAGGCGATTGCGCAGATGGATCAGGAGTTCGTCCGCGTGGAGAGCCGGCGGAGCACGCTGGAAGAAATGGCCGAGCAGCGCGTGGGCTTTGCCGAAGCGGTGCGGCGGGCGATGCAAATGAAGGCGAAGCCCGCTCGCGAAGGCGAAACCAACCCGCTCGCGGGCGTCATCGCGCCGCTGGCGGACTTGATCGAAATCAAGGCCGACCTTGATCCCGCGGCGGCGAGTGCGCTCGAACTCGCACTGGGCGAGGACTTGCAGGCCCTGCTCGTGGGCGACCTGCATCAGGTGCCCGCGGCGGAGACGCTGGGACCGGTCGGCGGACGGGTGGCGTTTCTGACGCTCGAGGGGAATCACCGCACAGAGCCGCAGGGAACCACGGAGATTGCCACGGAGGAAGGCAAGAGAGAGGGAACTGAGGCCGACGCGTTTGGTGCGTTGGTTGACGCGATCACGACGCAGGGCGCAGGCGAAAGCGGCACCGCGGACGTGGCGCGCGGGCGCGTCGTGCGACTGCGTGGGTTGGTCAGCGCTCGCGAGGGCGAGCATCGGGCGCGGGTGGATGGGTTGCTGGATCGACTGCTGGCTCGGACGCTGCTGGTGAGCGATCTGGACGCGGCGGAACTCCTTCGTGCTGGCATGGCTCGCGAAGACGCGACCGCGGCGCGATTCGTCACCCGCCAGGGCGAAGTGCTCGACGCGCAGCGACGCGTGCGGAGCGGGCCAACGGCGGAAGCGAGCGACAAGGGCAGCGAGAAGGCTGCAGAGAAGGCGGGCGGGGCCCTGGGGCTGCTGCGCCGTCGCGCGGAGCTTGAGCAACTCGCCGCCAAGGCCGCAAGCCTGTCCACGCAGCTTGCTGCGATGCGGGAAGCGCTCGCAGCGGTGGACGGTGAAGCCGGCCAATTGTCGCAGCGAGCCAGCTCGCTCCGGGGCGAGCTGTCCCAGAAGAACAAGGCACTTGCGAGCCAGCAGAGCACGATCGAGCGGCTGTCTTATGACCTCACGCGGCTGGATCGCGAGCTTGCCCGCGTTGCGCAAGAGCAAGAGCAGCACACCTCGCGTCTGGGCAAGATCGATGGCGAAGTCACCACGCTCACCGCCAAGATCGCGAGCTTGGCGCGCCTGGGCGAAGAGGAATCGCTCGCCGCGACGACCCTCGGCGACGAGCTTCGCACGCTGCAGTCCGCGATGGACGCCAGCACGGAACAAGTGACGACGGCGAAGGTGCAGGTTTCGCGCCTCAGCGAGCAGCTTTCGAGCGAGAAGCGGGAGCTGGCCCGGGTTGAGTCCATCCGTGACGATCTCTCGCGCCGCACCCGCGACCTCTCGCAGCGGATGACGCACCATGAATCGCGGCTGGCGGAGCACGCCGTTGCCATCAACGAGTCGATCGTCATCATCCAGAACGCCACCGCAGGCGGCGAAACGCTCGCGGCGGAGCTGTCGCAGGCGAGCGAAGCACTGACGGGCGCAACCAGCGAGGCCCAGCAACTGGGCGAGGCCGTGGCGTCGGCCCGACAGGTCGCAAGCCATGCCGAGCGCGACTTCCACTCCATCGAACTGTCGCGTCGCGAACTGGAAGTGAAGCGCGAGGCGATCGAGGAGCGCACCCTGCAGGAGGCGAACATCGACCTCCGCGCCGAGCACGCGGCGTATCGCGAGATGCTCGTGCCGGTGACGATGGAAGTCCCCGTCGAGGACCCTGAAGGCGCGGCGGCCGGCGCAGTGGTGTCCACGACGTTTGAAATCGCACGCCCCAACCACGAAGAGGCTCAGCGGGCCATCGACGACCTGCGCGGGCACATCAAGAAGCTGGGCAGCGTGAACATGGAAGCCCTCGACGAGGAGAAGACTCTCGAAGGGCAGAACGAGCAGCTTGTCAAGCAGGTTGCCGACATCGAGCAGGCCCGCGAGCAACTCACGCAGCTCATCACGCAGCTCAACGACGTTTCCCGCGATAGGTTCGCGAGCATCTTCTCGACGATCCAGCAGCAGTTTGGCGGCGAGAACGGGATGTATCGCAAGCTGTTCGGCGGCGGACGCGCCGAAGTCCGCCTCATGCCCCTCATCAAGGAAGTCGAGCAGCCCGACGGCAGCATCCAGAAGGTCGAGACCGACGAGATCGATGTCCTCGAATCGGGCGTGGAAGTGATCGCCAAGCCGCCGGGCAAGGAACCCCGCAGCATCAGCCAGCTTTCGGGTGGCGAGAAGACGCTCACGGCCGTGGCCCTGCTCATGAGCATCTTCCGCAGCAAGCCCAGCTGCTTCTGCATTCTGGACGAAGTGGACGCGGCTCTGGACGAGTCCAACGTGGGCCGCTTCAACAACTGCGTCCGCGACTTCACCGACCTGTCCCGCTTCATCGTCATCACGCACAACAAGCGGACGATGCAGAACGCGGATCACCTGTACGGCATCACGCAGCAGGAGAAGGGCGTGAGCACCCGCGTCAGCGTTCGCTTCGAGCAAGTGGGCAAGGATGGCAAGATCGCCGTGAAGGGCGATGCGAACACCACGAAGGAATCAGCGGGCACGAGCGAGGCGGCGAAGCCTGAATCTCCGGCGACGAAGGCGAGCGTTGAGATCGAAGCCAAGCCCGAGCCGGCAGCGATCGAAGGGCTCTCGGCGGAGACTGCCGTGGCGGTGGCGACCGTGACGGCCACGCCTCGCAAGGCGCGAAAGAGCAAGCCGGCGACGCAGGTCGTCGAGGAGGCACAGGCCGAGGCGTCACCTGCGGTCGCGCCTGCGGCCGAGGCCGTGATGAGCGACGCTGCTCCCGCACGTGCAGAGGTTGAACCGCCCGTCATCGAGGTGGTCGCGTCGGCCCCGATCGAGGCAAGCGTGACGCCCGCCCCCGAGTCGGTCGTCCATGTCGCGCCGGTGGGCATCGGCGAGTCGCCTGAGCAGCAGACGACGCTGGGGATGTCGCCTCTCAAGCGGGCGATGGCGCGGCTGCGCGAGACGATGGGCGAGAAGTAGCCCCGGGCAACAGGCAACCGGACAAAAACAAACAACCCCAGGCACGAGGCCTGGGGTTTTTCGTTTCAAAGCGGGCGAAGAGACTTGAACTCTCGACTTCTACCTTGGCAAGGTAGCGCTCTACCACTGAGCTACGCCCGCAAACTGTCCGGTGCTATCGGCCAGCCCCGGGAAGGAAACTTAGGAGGGGTGGGGCCTAGGGTCAAATCGTCTCCCACACGGGTCGATTGTGCCGGGCCAGCCCATCCGGTTGCAAGTTATCGCCCGCTCGGCAGTTGCGCCGTTTCCGTCGAGGCCTTCCGGGCGGCGTCCGCCACCTGCAACGCTCGATTCACGGCGGCCATCACGGTGTCGGCGGTGTAGTTGTTCGCGAGCCAAGGCTGGGGCTCGCCCGGCGTGTAAATCGCGAGCAGGGGGATCCCCGTCTGGCCCAGTTCTTCAAGCCGTTTCCAGCCAGGGGCTTCGGTGGCGGTGAGGTCGACCAGGAACAGGGCGATGTTCTGCTCGCGGAGTCTGCTCTTAACCGGCTCGCGATCGAGCACCGCGGCCTTGAGGGCCTTGCAGTTGAGGCACCACTCTGCAGTGAAGTCCAGGACCACGACCTTGCCCTCAGCACGGGCGGCGGCGACCGCCTGCGGGCTGTAGGGGGCCCACATGCCGCTGAGGTAGTTGTCGCGGGCGCGGGTGGTGGTGTCGTTGGCGTACCAGAGGCCCGCGCTGGCGACAAAGAGGCCGATGACGGTGAAGATGGCGCGGGGCAGCGTCGACTTGCTGATCTGGAACGTGCGGCTGATGATCCACAGGCCAGCGATGAGCGCGATGAGCGCGGCGATCCACACGTGGAGTTGCTTGGCGATCCAGGGCTTTGCCGCGACCAGGGCGATGAGCCCCGCACCGATGAAGAAGATGCCCGCGGCGAGCAGCAAGAGGCCCATGACCTGCTTGATCAGTTCGCTGGCTGGGCCGGTGCGAGGGATCTTCTTGATCCAATGCGGCTTGAGGGCGAGCACGAAGTACGGCAGTGCCATGCCAACGCCCAGCCCCAGGAAGATTGCGAAGGTCACGATCTTGGGCAGCGTTGCCGCGGCGGCCAGCAGCGAGCCAGCGACAAAGCCAAAGCACGGCAGGCCCAGCACCGCCGTCATGATGCCAAAGAGGAACGAGCCGCCGGCCGAGTCGGCCTTGGGATTGACGGCGTAGACCGCTTGTGGCAGCGTGATGTTGAAGACGCCCATCAAGCCGACGGACATGATGGCAATGAGCAGGCCCAGGCCCAGCGTCACCCACCAGATGCCGAAGATGCGGCTGGGATCGGCGAAGCTGCTCAGCACCAGCACGGGCACGGCACACGCGACCCAGAACGCAATCACGCCCGCCGCCATCCACATGCCCAGATACAACGTGCGCTTGGGTGAGCCCGCGTGCTGCACGATGGCCATGACCTTGAGAGGCAGCACGGGCAGCACGCAAGGCGTGAGATTCAGCACGAAGCCGCCCAGAGCCGCGAGGGCGAAGAAGACGAGCCAAGTCCACATGCCGCCAGAGCCGGGCAGCGGAATGCCGAAGAAGGAACGCGGAGCAGCGGGCAGGCCCGCGCCATTCGATGCGTTGCCGGCCGAGCCCGACGAAGCAGTCGCTGCACTCCCCCACTGCTCACTGCCCTGCAGTCGCGCCACATCGAAGTCTCTGAAAAGCCCCGCGGCGGCGGGCGAGGCAGCACCCTGCGGGACGCTCACGGCAAGTTCTTCTCGCATCGGCATCTCGCACGTGGTCGCGTCGCAGGCTTGAAAGCCGATCTTGAACGTCAGCGTGGCCTTGCCGTCCGGGCCAAACGCATCGGGCTTGAGTCGCACAGGCACAAAGGCAACGGCCGTGCCCGCGAAGACCTCGTAGGACTCGGGCTTGCCGTTGCCTGCAAGGTCGGCTTGGGCGGTCTTGGTCTTGGGCCATTGGATGGAGCCGAGGGTTGCGAGCTTCGCGGAGGCCTCGTCGAGCGCGATGGTCGTCGGCAGGAGCGGTATGTCGCCCCAACTCGCGGGGACCTTGGGATCGTTCGTGTTGATCTTCCAGCCTTCTTCAATCTCAAAGGTCACGGCGATCGCGAACGGTTCGTTGGGCTGGATCGCCTTCACGTTCGCATCGAGCGACAACTGCACCCGGCTGGGAAAGTCTGGCTGTGCGGCCGCGGGCCAAGCCAGCGCGATGACCGCGGCGAGCACCGCCACGAGCCAGCACCAGGGTGCGCGTTGTGATTCGATCAAGGCACAAAGACTCGTTCGCATGGCCAACTCCAACGCGGCGGACTTCCCTCCCAGCCGCGAGTGACATTGTTCGTCGATAGATCGGGTGTACGTCGAGGGTTGGACGCTCGTTCGGGTTGGGTGTTTCGAGGCAGACCCATACCGAACATATTCCAATCCGAGTGCCAGCAGGTTCGTAGGCTACGAGGCATCAAGCCCGAACAAGCACCCGACCGATACTCCGTACTTACGCGATGCCCGAATCACTCGCCCAAAGCGACATAGATGCGCTGTTGGCTTCTGCAAGCCAGACGGACGCCGCGCCGGTGGATACGGGCCCGCCCATGATCTTTGGGCGCAAGGCCCGGGACGTTGAGAACACCGAGATCAAGGTCTACGACTTCAAGCGGCCCGAGCGCGTGAGCAAGGACCAGATGCGTGCGTTGCAGACGCTGCACGAGGCGTTCGCGCGAAACTTCGGCGCGAGCCTGTCGGGCTTCCTGCGCACCATCGTCGAGGTCAAGGTCGCCACGTGCGAGCAGATGACCTACAGCGAGTTCACCAGCGGCCTGCCCAACCCCACGAGCTTCAACCTTGTGCAGGCCGAGGGCCTCGAAGGGCAGATGTGCTTTGAGCTCAGCCCGCTCATCATCTATCCGATCATCGACCGCCTTTTGGGCGGCAGCAGCCAGGAACTATTCATCCCGCAGCGCCCGATGACGCTGATTGAGATGCGCCTGATCAACAACGTCACGGTGCGTGCCCTTGCGGCCCTCTCCGAAGCGTGGGCCAGCATCCGCTCGATGAAGTTCACCGTCAGCGCAAGCGAGTCCAACCCGCAGCTCGTGCAGATCGTGCCGCCCAACGAAGTCGTCGTCGTGATCGGCTTTGAGCTCAAGCTGGGCAACCGCGCGGGCACGATGAACCTCTGCATCCCCTACAACGTCATCGAGCCGTTCATGGAGCACCTCTCCAGCCAGAACTGGTTCAGCGCGGCGAAGAACCAGCGCAGCAAGCAGGTTGAGCAGCAGATCAGCAAGAACCTGTCGCGAGCGCCGATGGTTGCAACGGGGTTGCTCGCGGAAACCACGATCACCGTGAAGGAACTGATCAACCTCACGCCAGGCGACGTGATCGTCACGGAAAAGCCCGCGCGCCAGCCGGTGATCCTCTGCGTCGAGCACGAGAAGAAGTATCTCGCGCAAATCGGGCAGTATCGCGGCAATCGAGCGTTGAAGATCCTGCGGCCGATCAAGCCCGAGGATCGGGTGTGACTTGATGCATCCAGAGCTGATCACGCCGCGTCGCGTTGCGTGTCGTCCATGAGGTCGCTCATGTCGTCCACGCGCGGCACCGACGCCTTGGCGGGCGCGGGTTCGGGTGTCGCAGGTGTGCGATGGAGCGCGGCCTGGCCTTGCAGCATCGCGTCGTAGCGAGCGCGCTTCTCCGGATCCTTGAGGACGAGGTAGGTCTTCGCGATCATGCGGAAGCGCTCTTCCGCGCCTTCTTCCTGGGAGCGATCCGGGTGGTACTTCATCGCGAGGGCGTGGTAGGCCTTGCGAATCTCGTCCTCGCTTGAGCCCACTTGCAGGCCCAGGTTTGCGTACAAGTCTTCGACCTCCACCGTGATCATCGGGGCCGCGGGTGGCGGCTGCGAGGGTTGGGCGGCAGAAGCACTCGCACTCGACGCGGCGGGTTGCGGTTCGCTCGGTGTGGAGGTGGAACCCATGCCTGCGCTGGGTGTGATGCAGCCGAACTTGGCGAGTTGTTCGAGGGCCTTGACGATGCCGGGCTTCACATCCATGAAGCGGATGCCAACCTGGTACTCACTGCCGGTCAGCGCGGCTTTGCGAACCCAGACCACTTGGGCCGTGATCTTCACGCATTGGCCCTGGTTGCAGATGATGAGCGGGAGCACCTGCTTGACTTCCATCTTGGGCTTGCCCGAGACCTTGATGCGCATGCCCGTGACGGAAAGGTCCAGCAACTCGCCCAGGTTGGGGACGTGCAGGTTCGACGTATCGTGGCGTTCAGCACCGCGATGACGGAACGACTTTTGCTTACCGGTGACCCAACTCCAAGACATGGAAGGAGTATCGAGTCGATGGGGCATGCACGCCGCAATCGCCTTCGAAGGTCGCGTCTTGCATGGTGGGTCTGTGCGGGCTGTGCGGGCTGTGCGGGCAAGCACTCGGAACTTGGGGGCTCAACCCCAGCAGCGTGCACCCCACATTGAGAGATTGAGCACAGGCCACACGATCGTCCAGGGGACCTGCCCGCTGCGAATGGCCTGGTGGACGGGAGGGGCGAAGGTCTCACGGGCGAACGCGCTCTCGAGCGAGTCGAGGGCGGGCGCGAGATAGGCGTCGGCGCGTTGCAACGCTTCCGCGCCGAGCCAGCGTTCGAAAGGCAGCGGAAAACTGGCCTTGGGGCGGGCGATGATCTCCGGCGGCAGCAGATCTGCGAAGGCACGTCGCAAGGCGAGCTTGGTGCGGACTGCACTCACCGGCGCGTCGTGTGCGAACTTCTCGTGCAGGGGCAGGCTCTCGCCAAAGTCCATCACGACGCTGTCGGCAAAGGGCGTGCGACCCTCGACGCCCGCTCGCATGGTCGCGGTGTCGAGGCGTTGGAGCAAGCCAGGAAGATTGGTGCGGCGGAGCCAGCGGGCGTGGGCCTGCAGAGGATGATCGTCCTCACGCTGGCCGGCGATGCGTGCGAACTCGGACGCGAACCACGCGAGCAGCCCGCCGTCGGCAACGCCGTCGAGATGCATCGCGGCGTGGGCGTCAGGGGTGAAGAGCTGGTGTTTCTGCTCGGGCGGAATCCAGGTCGCGGCTCGCAACGCGAGCAGCCCCTCAGCGCCGCGATCAGGACAGCGGCCCTCGCGCAACGCGCGGGCGGCGATGTCGAGCGGCGCGTCGTAGCCGGCGAAGATCTCGTCGGCGCCTTCGCCCGAGAGCGCGACGACGCAGCCGGCCTCTCGCAGGGCTCGCGAAACCGCGAGAATGGCGACCTCGTTGGGCGTCGAAAGCGGCGTCATCAGGTGCTCGCCCAGATCCCGCCACGACGCGAAGAACCGCTCGCGGGTCACGACGGCTTCCTCGTGGAGAGAGCCAAGGCTCGCGGCGAGGCTGCGGGCGAACGCGAAGTCGGGACTTTCCGGCGCGCCCTCCTCGCGTGCGCCAGCGCAGAAGGTTCGCATCGAGTCCAGATGCTGGCGTGCGACGCTTGCGATGATCGCGGAATCCAGCCCGCCCGAGAGCAGGACGCAGACCGGAACGTCGCTGCGAAGATGCCGCCGCACGCTTTCGGTGATCACCTCGCGCGTGCTGGAAGCAACATCGCGCGAGGTCGCGCCGCGGAGGAAGGGCTGGGGCGTGCGGGCGAACCAGTCGCTCTTCTCGCAAGGCAAAGTCGCATCGCGGAGGTCAAACGAGAGCGTCTGTCCGGGCAGCAGCGTGCGGACGCCTTCAAGCATCGTGCGATCGCCCATCGTCGTGCGAATGGTGGTGCAATACGCGCTCACCACGCCCATGTCCGGCAAGGGCAGTGTGCCGAGCAACTCGCGAAGGAGCTCCACTAGCGGACGCACTTCGCTGGCGAAGGCGACGTGATCAACTCCATCGACTGTCGCGCGGGCCCAGTACAGCGGCTTGATGCCCAGCGGATCGCGCGTCAGGATCAGGCTGGCGCGGTGCTCATCGAGAATGGCCCCGGCGTACATGCCTCGCAGCCGCGAGGGCGTGGAACTTCCCCATGCGAGCCACGCCTCGCCAAAGGTCTCGGTGTCACAGCGAGTGCGGAGGCGGACGCCTTCGCGTTGCAGATCAGCGCGGACTTCGGCGTCGTTGTAGAGCTCCCCGTTGTACGCCACCACGCCATTCGAAAGCCGCATCGGCTGCGCGCCCGCGGGCGTGGGCTCGATGATCGCGAGTCGGCGGTGGGCGAGGAGGAAGTGGGGAAGTGACGAAGTGACGGAGTGACGGAGTGGAGTCGAGTCGAGTTGAGGGATGAGGCCTTCACCATCGGGGCCGCGGTGGGCGAGCAGGCGTGCGAAGCGCGAGAAAACGTCTCGCCCCATCGCGGGGGCACGGCCACGAGCGCACACCAACCCAATCAGACCGCACATCGAACGCTTCTATCGGCTCGCCCCCTCCCGCACACCCACTTCGTCTCTTCCATTCACACCCAGACTTGGACGACGAGGTGAATCTCCTTCCCCAGTTTTCCCGCCCACTCGCCCACGCTGGTGTTGACGTGCTTGACCTCGTACTGCGGATGGGCGTCGAGCCATTCGTTGATCTGCTGGTCGAGATAGTGCAGGGCGTCCTCGGCGAACTTGCATTGGAAGCTCTTGACGTGGATCGCGCCGGTGCCGGTGGCGTTGGGCGTGCGTTTCCAGTTGTCCTCGTGCTTCTTGAGGGCTCCGCCACGGTCAAACTGAATCTTGCTGGGGGGCGGCACGGGGGCGGAGGCGGAGGGGAACTGATCGTTCAAAGTGGGGTAGTTGGGTACGAGCATGGCAGGCTCCTGGGGCACATCACGCACTGCAGCGGTCACGGCACGCACGCCCAACAACCCACGCGCGGCGTCGGCACGGGCCCGACACATCCAAGATACCCGAAAACACCGCTCGGCACAAGTGGACTCACGCGGGGTCGACCGGGAATGTGTGCCTCTTCCCGCCCCAAGCCCAACTTCATGTCCAGAACCATGGGTAGAGTTTCGGCATGACCACCAAGGCTCCCAAACTCGAGGACTCCCGGCCTCCCAAGGACCCCATCAAGTATGTCGATTGGTTGCGCCATCACATGCGTGTCAACCTGCGGGAGAACCTCAGTCGCCCTCGGGTCTGGGTCTTCCAGCTTCGGCCTCGGAATACTGTCCAGATGCTGGAAATGGGCGGGCAGTTCGAGATCGACGGGTACATGGTCGAGATGCAAGATAGTCTGCACGAGACCCACATCTCAGCCGACGGCAAACGTCGCGACATCATCGGACCACCCCAATTGACGCTCTTCCTGAAGGGGGTGTTCTCAAGCGTGCAACTCAAGGCACGGCTTCGCCAGATACTCAAGATCGCCAAGGCCAAGGGCGCGAAGTATGACGGCCTGGACGCCATGTCCGTCAGCGAACACAAGATGATCTTTGGCCCACCGCAGCTCATTTCCTTCAAGGATGCCGCGTGGCGATTGCGCAGCTACACCGACACCGGTCTCAAAGTTGGCAGCAAGATGCCCTTCCGCTTCGGATTCAAGACCAAGAGACCTGCAACGCTCATCGCCGGGTTGACGAAGGCGCTTCAGCCGCTTGTGCAGAAGAAGCGAGCGAGAGTGCAGGAAGCCGGCCCCTTTTCCTCGTGGCAAGTAGAGGTGGTCGTGCTTGGCAAGAACGACGAGAAAGCGCTTCGAGACGCGTTTGCGATGGTGGAAGACGCGGCCAAGCAGGTGCGGGCGAAGTTGAAGGGCGTACTGCTGTGACTTTGCATTGAGTTGTCGCGGGAAGGTCAGTTCTCGATCCGCTCGAACAGCCATGAACCATCCTGCAAGCCGGTGGAGCGGCCGGTCCATTGAAGGATGCGGCCTGACGATTCGATCGAGCATGTGACGCCGGCTGCGGACTCGTGCCACTCCAGCACCGATCCTTGCGAGACTTGCTGAACTTCGCCCCGGTTGCCTGCAACGGCCCCCTCGTATGTCAGGTACTCCCGGCGATGGTCGGCGATGCGATGGGCCTCGAACCAGCGGGTCTCCAGGGCATCGGGGCGATGCTGGACGCGGAAGGTGGTGAGCGGACCGCCCGGGCGGGTTTCGAGCATCCAGTCGTAGTGCCACGATCCGTCGGGGAGGGTGTGGCGGAGGAGGACCCAGGCTCGGGATTGTGGGGAAGGTGTTGGCAAGCAGGCATCCGGTGGGTTCAAACTCGCCCACCCCATTCCTTCGCCCCCTCCCCGCCGGAAGGGGCTTGCGGGGCAACAGAAGTCGGATACTATCGCAGCGCAAGGAATGCCGATTGGCCCGCCGCGGCCACGCTCGATCCTAGATCAGCATCTCAAGAAGAACGAACACGGAGGTTCATCATGCGTCGCGCATCGCACACGTCAATGGTCGTCGGTCTGCTCGCCAGCGTCACGCTGGGCGGATTGGTTGCGGGGTCGCTGGGCGGCTGCACGTCGCGTCGCCCGCTGCCGACGGTGCGCAAGGACGCGGATCTCGCGTTCCAAGTGAAGAAGTGGGAGAAGGCGGAGGCTGATTACCAGGAGTATCTGGATCGCCGGCCTTTTGACAACGAAGTGCGGTTCCTGCTGGGCCAGAGCCAGCTCGAGCAGGGCAAGACCCGCGAAGCCAACTCGAACTTCGGCATCGCGCTGGACGTTGATCCTCTCAACGACGGCATCCTCGACACGAGCGCCGAGGGCCTGTATCAGTCGGGCAACCGCGAGGCGCTCACGGCGTTCCTGCAGCGGGCCGCGAGCGAACGCGGGCGCGTGGCGGATTACATGCGCATGGGCAAGTACATGCAGCTCATCGGGCATGTTGATGAAGCCCAACAGGCGTACCTGACAGCGGCGAAGATCGACCAGGGTCGCACCGCGAGCATTCACAACTCGCTCGCGGACTTCTACCTGAGCATCGGCGACCGCAAGCGCGCGGTGGAGCGGCTGCGCATGGCATACTTCATCACGCCCGAGGACAAGGCGTTGGCGACGAAGATCCGCGAACTGGGCGAGATTCCCGGGCCGACTTTTGCACTCATGCCCACGGAGTGGCAGCAGACGGTTGCGGCTCCCACGCAACGCGAAGTAGATCCAACCGCTCGGTGAATCAGCTGACAGAATGCGAGAGCAATGAGAACGCCCCGACGCAAGGTCGGGGCGTTTTTCGTTTCCTTGCTATGTCGATGACCCTGCCTGACGGTCAGGCCGCATGCATGCAGGCAGGGCTGCGCGTCGCGTGCATCAGACGCCAGCGCGGGTCGACTGGCGCTTTGCTTGGGCGTGTTGGCCGTTGGGCTCGATGGTTTCGAGGGGGTTGCCCGGGAAGGGCTGGGTGTTGATGGGCGTACCGATGGGGCTTGTCAGGGGCGAGTACGAACCGGGCGCTGCCGTGGGAGCGAAGCCATTGGTGGTGCCTGGAATGAAGCCCGGCGCGAAACCCTGATTGAACCCGGGGTTGAAAGCGGTGTTGAAGCCGGGCGTGTAGGGAGTCGCGTAGTTCGTGACGGGGAGCACGTTGGTCCAGTTCTGGGCGAGCGGATTCTGGAATTGGCCAGGGAATTGGCCTGTGAACTGATTGGGATACTGGGGGCTCAGCGTCGTCGGGGCGGGGTAGTGGTGCTGAAAGTGCTGGGTGCCGAAGATGCCCAGTTGGCCGTACTGATTGATCGCGTACTGGGTGGGCGAGTTTCCGTTCACTTGCGTGCTGAACGCGAAGCCTTGCGTGGGCGTCGCGAAGTGCGAGGCTTGGGTGTTGAAGCCGAGCGGGTTGGTGTTGGTGGCGAAGGGGGAGAAGCCTTGAGGAAAGGAGGTGGTGTTGGGGGTGGTGGGGATCGCGGGCGAGTAGTTTGAAGGCGCTGAGGTGAAGGGCGTCGAGCCAGGCACGGTGTTGGTCCACGCGCTGGGGAAGCAGTTGGTCCAGGGCGCGGACGTCCAGGGCGTTGCGCTCCAGGGCGTGGAGTTCCAGGGCGTCGCGTTCCACGGAGTGTTCACGGGCGTGCCGAAGGTCGGGATCGTGGTCCAGAGGTTGGTGGGTTGGTTGATGCCCGCGTACGGGAAGTTGAACGTCGGCTGACCGATGAACTGCGGGTTGGTGTACTGATTCGAATACGGAGCGGGGTATTGGGCGAACTGCGGAGCGCAGCCGCCGATGCCGCACGCGGGCTGGAGGTTGGTGATCGGGAAGGTGTTGGGGCCGTACGCGTAGGGCGTCGTCCAGGGATTCGCGAACTGAGCGTTCGGTTGGTTGTTCCACTGGCTCGTCCACGGGGTCGGCCACTGATTTGTCGGCCAGCACGACTGCGGCACGAAGCCGTTCACAAACGTCGGGAAGCAGTTCTGCGGGATGGTGTTCCAGCCGTACGTCATCGGAGAGTCCTTTCTCAACTACAGCAGTCCTAGGGGCGGTGCTCGTGGCGCCTGGCCCGGCCAAGTTCGGCGACGCGCCGAACTTGGTTACGCATGCTCGCACACACCAAGCCGATCACAACCCGCGCGACACCGCCGGCCGGTGCACGCGCACCGATTCCCGAGGGGCTGACCCGCGTTGGAAGGCTTGGGATCGTCGGGCGATGGACGAAGGATCGTCCGACCGAGGAGTTATCGTCGGAACATGGAACTTCGCAAGAGGAAAACGAATATGTCGTTCTGAGACAATCCAGATTGTTTTTATCGGGCTTTTAGAAATCGGGATGGTGCCCACGCGACGTTTTGCAACTCGAAGGAACTCGATTGCGGGAGCAGCGTCCTACTTCCTTGTTGACCCGGCCTGTGCTGGGCACCCGGCAACGCCGCGATGTGCCCCCGACTCACCCCCCACCCCCCACTGACGCCGGGATGATGCGAGAACGAGATGAATGCGATCGAGCGTGTGCTCGCGTCGCGTACCCTTTGGTTCCAGGCCTTCGATGGGGCATCAGGAGACTCTCATGCGTTCCAGCGTTTCACGCAAGGTGGCCTTGGCAGCATGGATGGCCCTCGCAGGCGCGGCAATCGCGCAACAGCAGCCGGCGACGACCAAGTCCGCTCCCAAGCCCGCGGCCCCCAAGGCGCCCGCTCAGCAGGGCCCCTCGGGCGTGGTTGCGATCCCTGAGAGCAATGGCAAGGGCGCACGCAGCGCGATTCCGGAGCGGCAGACGCTGCTCCGCACGATGCAGCGCGTCAGCGTGAACTTTCAGGAGACGCCTCTGGAGAATGCGCTGGACTTCCTGCGCACCGTGACGCAGGCGGACCTAGAGATCATGTGGGCGGACGATGACAACAGCGAAGGCCTCGCGAAGGACACGCCCATCACGCTGAAGGTGGAGAACCTGACTGCGCTGCGCGTGCTTGAATTGATCCTCGAGCGTGCCGACACCAAGGAGCGACCTGGCGCGACGGGCAGCACTTGGCAAATGTCTGACACCGGCGCGATGCAAGTGGGACCGCGCGAGCGACTCAACAAGTACAAGCGCACAGAGGTCTACGACATCGCGGACCTGCTGCTCGAAACTCCCAACTACACCGATGCGCCGGAACTGGATTTGCAGCAGGCGTTGCAGGCTTCGCAGCAAGGTGGTGGCGGCGGTCAGAGCCCGTTCTCGGAAAGCGGCGGAGAGGATCCCGAGCGTCGTCCATTGGGCGAGCGCGCGGATGAACTCATCAATCTGCTCACCAGCCTCGTTGAAGAAGACCAGTGGGAGAGCAATGGCGGCAATGGCGGCACGATCCGGCGGTTCCAAAAGGCTCTGATCGTCAAGGCCCCCGACTACATGCACCGCGCGCTCAACGGGTACAAATACTGGCCCAGTTCGTCCACGAACGTCTCCAGCGCCAAGGGGCGGCGATACGTCTCGCTGTCGGTGGATACCGCCGTGAGCGATGTGGGCGAGATCGTGCAGTATCCGATCACGGTGCCGGGCGGCGGGGGCTAAGGCACTTGCGGGGGGCTGTTGGTAGGACTTTTTTCAGCACAGAGACACAGAGATTTGGAGAAAGAGGAGAGAATGCAGGTTGGCCCAGTTGCCAGTCAGCACTTTCTCCTCATTCCCGTTTTCGCTGTATCACTGTGCTGAAGGCGAATCTATCCGCGGCTCCCGGCCCGCTCTACGCCTCGGCGTTGTCCGTGACCAGATCCGCGGCGTGGGATTGGGCGTTGCGTTCGCCAGCCTCGAGCTGTGCAAGTTTGCTCAGATACTCCACGACGACCATGACGTAGGTTGCGTGGCTCCAGGTGAGCGGGCTCACGGAGATGGGTTCGCCCGTGTGGGGGTGGAACTGCTCAGCGAGGACGCCTGATTCTTCGGCGCGGTAGGAGCACCATTCGAGCAGACCTCGGGCTTCTTCGAGTTCTTCGAAGCTGGTGGCCTTGGCGATCACGTACTGGGCGCGCCAGAGCGAGCAGATCGCCCAGGGATTGCCCGGCACCTGTTCGACGCGATCGCGTTCGATCTGGTGGTAGTAGTCGCGTTCGTAGCGGGCGTAGCCGCCCACTCCCGTGCGGACGGTGAGGCGCTTCTGCGACTCGGCCATTTCGCTGGCGACCATGGGGTCGGTGATGGGCAGGCCGGCGAAGGCGAAGATGGCGTAGTTCGCGCTGTCGGCGGTCATGTCGAGGCGGTACGACCCATTGGGCTGGGGCGTGGCCATGCGGCAGAAGCGCTTCTGCTCGGGATGCCACAAGTGGCGGCGCATGGCGGCGACCATGCGGTCGGCGCCTTCGCGGTAGCGCTGGGCGCGATCCATCTCGCCGAATTCGCTGGCGAAGGCCGCGGCGGCGCGGAGGGCGCCGATGGTGGTTGCGACGGTGAAGAGATGGATGCCCCGGCGTTCTTCCCAGAGGTCCCAGCTTTGCTTGGGCAGGCCATTGATATCGCGGTACGCGAGGATCCAATCGGCGGGCTTGACGACGAGGGGCTGATACAGGCTCTTGATGAACTCGACGTCGCGGAAGGACTCGAAGTGTTTGCGCAGGGCCCAGAGGACAAGGCTGGTTTCGTCCTGCTGGATGGGGAGGACGCGCTGGCCCTCGATCATCCAGGGGTGCCAACTGCTGGCGAGTTCGCCGCTGGGGTTGTACTTGTGGAGGAAGTAGGGGTTGCCGTTAAGAGCTCTGGCGCAGAAGCGGAAGAACTGGCGGGAAAGTTCGCTTTGGCCGGAGAGGATGAGGGAGTAGGCGACGAGCGCGCCGTCTCGGGGCCAGCAGTACGAGTAGTGGTCGCCGCCAAACTGCGTGATGTCGCTGTCGTTGGCGGCGATGATGGCGCCCTGGTTGTCGATCTGGGTGCGAAGAACAAGCTGGCTGCGCACGAAGAGGTCGGCGACGCGAGCGGGGAGTTTTTCGAGACCCGGGAGGTCCTTGCGGGCCCAGAGCTTCCAATATGCAGCGGTGCGCGAGATCATGCGATCCGCGCCCACTTCGAGGATGCGCTGGTTGAGTTGCTTCACTTCGCTGTGTGAATGGCCGGCGGCCATCCAGCAGGTGACGTGGGCGGAGCCTCGCGCGGGGACTTGGAGGTTGTAGCCGACGGTGCAGTCGACGCTGCCCTGGCTGATGGCGTTGCGGCCCAGTTGGCCGTCCTCGGCGTCGCGCCAGGTGCCTTCCGCGCCGCGGACGCGCTTGGTGCCGATGGCCCAGTTGTCGATGCCGCACTTGTTCTCGTCGCAGGCGTTGAAGAGGAAGTAGGTGTCGTCCTTGTACACGACCAGACTGGCGGTGGCGGGGTCGTAGTTGGCGGTGTCGCCCACGGGGCTGCCCTTGATGGACAGGTCCCAGTGCATGAAGAGGCGGACGTCGCGGTCCTTGCCCAGCAGGTCTCGCACGACGCAGCGGCGGAAGTAAGCCGGTTCGTGGAAGTCGACTGCGTCGGAGCAGGTGATCTCGAGGCCCAGCGTGTCGTGGCGGAGCACAACGCGGGTGACGAGGGTGTCTTCCTCGTAGGCCATGCTGCGCTTCCAGCCGGCGTCTTCGATCCAGGCGAACTTGCCATCGACCCAGACGCCGAAGCGTTGGACGTAGCCGTCGGTGTGGTTGTACTGGCCCACGTGCGGGTAGTAGATATCGCGGACGCGGTAAAGCCGGTCGAAGGTGATCAGCAGGTCGCCGTTGCCTACTGGGATGTCTCGAGGCATCGTCCGTGATCCTTCCCAAACGCCTAGCACAGCCGGACCGACGCGCACACGCACGCGCGACGAGCCGCTTGGTCACCCATCCCAAATCGTCCGAAAACGAGTACGACTTGGGCAATCCTTTGGATGCCGGGGGCGAAGAATTGGAGGATAGGTCGGTGGTTTGTGCCTACCGAAGCAAGAGATGCGCGGGGTGTATGTTCGGCAGGCTAAATCTGCCCGGCGAGCAACTGCTCGGCGAGGGCGTCGGCACTTTCCTGCTTCATGGGAGCGGCGGTCGCGGCGGAGAGTCGCTCGATGGGGGTACCCAGGAATGTGAGGCGAATGCCGAAGTTCTCGTTGACCTTGACAGCGGATCCGTTGCCGATCTGACGGTCGTTCACGAAGAAGTCGAGCTCGGCGTCGGCGGGCTTGTGCAGTTCGATGATCGAGCCTGGGACCAGGCGCAGGACTTCCGAGAGGTCCATCGGTCGCTCGGCGAGGCGGACGATGACCGGGACTTCGAGGCGAAGGACCCGTTGGACGTGTTCGGAGGGCACGAGGGGCGGGTCGCAAGTGGTGTGCCAAACCGGGGACTCACTGCGAATAGGAACCGAAGGGCGCGAGCCCTCGGCGGGAGTTGATGGCGGGATTGGGAATCGGTGAACGCGCGGGCGGTGGCTTGCGCCGCTGGGTTCTTGGTGCGGTTAGCCGCAGCTGCCGGGCTTCTTGCCGCAACCGCAGGTGCCGGAGTGGACGTGCCCCCCGCCCGACCAGGATTGAGAAGAGCTTGCTTCTCCGCCTTTGGCGGCGAAGGTGGAGTGCTTTCGGACGAAGGTCCGACCGCGGCCCTGGGGGTCGTCGACGGGAGCGTCGGCCATGCTCATGGGGCGAAGGAGCTCGATGGTGGTGCCGTCTTCTTTGGAGATGTATTCGTAGAGGGGCATGGTGTGCGACTCAGGCGACCTTGGAACGCACGGTGCGCGTGGCTTGTTCCTTGGTGCGGACGGTCAGGGCTTCTCGCATGGCTTTCTTCGCCGCGAGCACTTGGGCGGGAGAGGAGGCTTCGTTGAGGCGCTCCATGGCCCATGCGAGCATGGTGCGGTTGGCGGGCGGCAAGGACTCGAAGACGGCGAGCACTTGGGCGAGCGATTTGGTCGAGGGTGATGAGGAACGAGACGTGGACACGCCAGAGGTATCGGTCCCTGCGGCTTGCCGCTTCACGCTGGAACCTGAAGGGTTCTTTGCCTTGCCGGCGGAGCGGGTTTCGGGATGGAGGCTCGCGGTCGCCATGTGTGATGGACCTGCAATTTTGTCCGAGAACTATACGCGGAATCGGGTTTGGGGGTTCATGCCATCTCGGACTTGTACTTGAGGGCGTACATCAACGCGACCAGTTCGGAGTGCTCGCGGTCTGCCTCGTCCCAAGCGTGGAGGAGCACGATGGGGCCGCGTTCGAAGTCCTCGATCCAGAAGATCAGTCGCTGCTTTGAGAGCGATGTCGTGGACCAGAGTTTGTCTTTGGCGTGTCCCAGCTTGCGGAGTTTGAGTTCGCGGGCGAAGTAGTCCCAGGCGGTCGGACGTGGCAGCGCTTCGACCTCGCGCTGCATGGCTTCGATCTTGAGCACGACCTTCTTGACCGCCGCGAAGCTGCCGAGTTCGCGTTCGAGTTCAATGTGGTGCAGTATGCCAGTCACTGAGCACCTTTGCGGCTTGGCAGCGGCGGGCGCGTCTTTGGTCCGCGCCCCATCGTTCCACCATCAGACGATCAGCCCTTGACCACCCATCTCGACGGAGCGAGCGCGGATTCGACGGTCTTCAGGTGCTCTTCGTATCCAGCGCGGCCCATCAGGCCGAAGGTCGCCTGTTTGCCGGTTTCCACGGCGGGCTGGTTGTACGCGTCGATGTTGAGCATCATTCCTGCGTAGGCGGTGGCGATTTGCCAGAGCATGATGAACTCGCCCACGTGGTACGCGTCGATCTTGGGGAAGTTGATCGTGTAGTTGGGGCGGAGGCTTTCCAGCAGGGCGAACTCGGTGGCGCGGCGCTCGGCGTTGAGCAGGGTGCTCATCTTCTTGCCTTCGAGGTACTGGAGCGCATCGACGCCCAGGCCGGTGGGGATGGTCACATCGGTGCCAAAGTCATCCACGGCGACAAGGCCAATGACCTTGTCGTTGGGGCCTTCGCGGTAAAGCTGGATCTGGCTGTGCTGGTCGGTTGCGCCCAGGGCCTTGATGGGCGTGAAGCCGGTGAAGACTTCGCGGCCGGCGGTGTCTTGTTCCTTGCCCAGGCTTTCGGCCCAGAGTTGGCGGTACCAATCGGCAAGCAGATACAGCGAGTTGCTGTATGGCATCATGACGTGGTTGGTCTTGCCGTATTTCTGGCCCAGTTCCACCAGCAGAAACGCGAGCATCGCGGCGGGGTTCTCGAGAAGATTCTCGCGCGAGCAGCGCACATCCATCGCCTTCGCGCCATCGAGCAAGGCGTCGATATCGATGCCGCACATCGCGGCGGAGAAGAGGCCGACGGGCGAGAGGACGCTGAAGCGGCCGCCCACGCCATCGGGGACGGGCAGAGTCACGAACTTCTCGGCATCGCAGATCTTCCGCATGGTGCCCTTGGCAGGGTCGGTCACGGCGACGATGTTGGCGGCGTACGCGTTGCCCAGCTTCTTCTTGAGCATGTCGCGGATGATCATGAACTGGGCGGCGGTTTCGGCGGTTTCGCCGCTCTTGCTTATGACGTTGAAGAGGGTCTTCTCGAGGCCGCCGTTGGCTTCGCAGAAGGCGATGGTCTGGGAGAAGAGGGCGGGGTCGACGTTGTCGATGACGAAGAGACGCGGTGCGCCCTTGCGCTGCGCGGAGCTCATCAGATTCCAGGTTGACGGGTTCAGGGCCGACTGCACGGCGATGTTGCCGAGGGCCGAGCCACCGATGCCCAGGACGACGAGGTTCTCGAACTTGCCTTTGCAGTTGGCGGCGATTTGCTTGACCGCGCGGACGTG
>JALHOJ010000014.1:0-32879 GCA_022843045.1 Phycisphaerales bacterium | reverse complement strand
GGACGTGTTCGCCTCGCATCGGTTCGTTCGCGAGTTCGCGCCAGCGCTCCCAGCCTTTGCCGCGGGTTTGGGCGAGCTTGCGGGTGAGCTGCACGAATCCGCCGGAGACTTCCGAACCGGGTTCGAAGTGGGCGGCGTCCAAGCCGTGTTCGGCGACGCGTTCGTCGAGGCAGTTGGCGAAGTCGATGGTGAGCATGGGCGGAAGGTAGGGGAGAGAGCGGGATTCGGCATTCGGGATTTGGCATTCGGCGAGGCCATCGCAATCAGGCCTGGAGCCACGCTCTGCGGCCCAATCGTGCACATCGAATGCCTAATCCCGAATCCCGAATGCCGACTCCCCATGCCCAATGCCCAATCCCCAATGCCTACTTTTCCCCATGATTCATCCATGGCACGAAGTCACGCCGGCGGTTGAGGGGCAGGACCTGCCCAATCACTTTCGGGCCGTCATTGAGATTCCCAAGGGCAGCAGCAACAAGTACGAACTCGACAAGAGCAGCGGACTGCTGAAGCTCGATCGGGTGCTGAGCAGCGCGGTGTACTACCCCGCAAACTATGGGTTCATTCCGCAGACGCTGGCGGAGGATGACGACCCGCTGGACGTGCTGGTGTATTGCACGGAGGAGATTCCGCCGCTGACGCTGTGCGAGGCGCGGGCGGTGGGAATGATGACGATGGTGGATCAGGGGGCGCCGGATCACAAGATCATCGCGGTGCTGCCTCAGGACCCGATTTACAGCGAGCGACACGCCGTGGAGGATTTTCCGCGGCACATCTTCAAGATGCTGCGACGGTTCTTCGAGGACTACAAGACGCTGGAGGGGAAAGAAGTGGAAGTCGATGAGTTGCAGCCGGCGGCGAAGGCGCATCAGGTGATCGAGGAGTCCCTGGCTCGCTACAGCAAGGCGCGGAGGACGGGGCAGTTGACGGGCCTTCGCTAGCCAAGCCGTATCTTCTCCGTGTTTTCCGTAACCTCCGTGGTGAATCTACTTCGTGGGAGCAACGCATGGCCTTGCAGCGCGACTTCTCCACCATCCTGATCGAACGCGACCGCATCGCCCAGCGCGTGCATGAACTCGGGCACGAGATCGTGCGCGATCTTCGCATGAGCGGCGTCAATCTCGACGATCCGCAGGCCCCCGCGTCACGCGTCGTGATCATCGCCGTGATGACGGGCGCGATCGTATTCGTCGCGGACCTGATCCGCGAGATGCCCGTCAAGCTGCACATCGAATTGGTCGCGGTGAGCAGCTATCCGGGGACCAGCGTCGAGAGCAAGGGCGTCAAGATGAAGACCGCGCTGCCCAGCGATCTGGCGGACTCGCATGTGCTGCTGATTGACGACATCCTGGACAGCGGGCAGACGCTGCAGGCCCTGATTGGTCTTATTCAGCAGCAACGACCCGCGAGCCTGCGCACGTGCGTGCTGCTCCGCAAGCCCGGCAAAGCGAAGATCGATGTGCGAGCGGACTACGTGGGCTTTGACATCCCCGATGAGTTTGTGGTGGGTTATGGCCTCGATTACGACGGGCTGTATCGAAACTTCCCGGCGATTGCGGTGTTGAGGCGGTGAGGGTGGCGATCGCTCGAGATGCGTCTGCGGGTTCGAACGCGGAAATCACTGCAAAGAACGCGGAGTGCGCGGAGATCAGAGGAGAAGAGTGGCCGCGGATTTGCGCGGATTTGCGCGGATTCTCGCGGATGAAAGCTGGTATTGATCCGCGACAATCCGCGGCACTTTTTTCCTCTCCGTGAACTCCGTGTTCTCCGTGGTGAGATCGGTTCTCTGGGAACAGTTTGGCCGTCGCTGACGTGCATCACGCCTGTTGAGTTCGCCCACGCTCACGCGTGGGGTCCGTTAGCGTGAGGTGCGATCAATCGGGATCGGGAATGGGGACGTTGGCTCTCGCAGCGGCTCGGCGTGACAGCACTTGCTGGGCCGCAAGCATGAGGATCGCGCCGCAGATGGCGATGATGCCGGTGATCCACTGGATGGGCTTGAGGGGCTCGGCGAAGATGAGGACCGAGCAGATCGAAACTGTGACGGGCTGCAACTGCACCACACCGGTCGCGACGGCGAGTCCCAGTCGCTGGATGCTGTAGTAGTACAGCGTGTGGCCCATGCCGATGCCGATGATCGCGCTAAGCAGGAGCAGGAAGACCTGGAAGCTGCTCAAGGCGAAGACGCCGGCGCCACCCAGCAGCCACACTTGCGGCACGACCTCTCCCGCGGCTTGCAGCTTCTTCACTTCCGACAGCAGCAAGCCCGACTTGTCGCCCAGCGCGAACATCAGGAGCAGGAGCGCCACCCCGGTGTACTGGCTGACGGCGGAGAAGGCCGTGAACGCCGGGATGCCGTGCATGAACTTGCGGACACTGAGGGAGTACCCCGCGTAGAGCACGCCCGAAGAGATCGCGATGATGACGCCAAACGTGCTGCGGGCGTCGCCCAGGCCGCCCTGCTTGAAGACAAGCGTGAGGAGCGTGCCTGAGAGGAGCATCGAGATGCCGGCGATGAAGAGCGGGCTGCGGATGACGCTGCGTTCGCTGGCGAACATGACCGCCGCGCCGAACATGACGAAGACGATTTGCAGGCGGAGGGCGAAGGTCATGAGGCCCGGATCGATGTAGTAGGGTGCGAGGCCGAAGCAGACCTGAGCACCGATGTTGAACAGGCTCGCGGGCAGCGCGGCTTGCCAGAGGCCTTTGGGCATGTCGTTTCTGGTTATTCGCCAGATGAGGACGGGCAGCCACATGAGCGCGGAGAAGCCGTATCGCCAGCCGTTGGCGGTCCAGGGATCGATGAGGTCGGTGAAGTGCTTGAGGAAAAGGGGGATGCTCGTCCAGCCCAGCAGCGTGAGCAGGATCGTGAGCACGCCCAGCGAGAGGGTGGGGCGGGGCGCGGATGAAGGATCGGCGGAGGGCATAGTCGGGCGGGCGAGACGTTAGGAGGGCGGTCTCATGACGCGGCGTTCAGAGTTGATGGACGCAAAGAGAACGCCCGGCCTTGGAACGGCCGGGCGTGGGAAGATTGGGAGTCACTGGATTATCGACCGGGGCGGGACGCCCCGGCTCACGCAAGCGAGCGGATTACACGCCGCAGAGGGTGCAGGGGCCTTCGCTGAAGACGAGCAGGAAGGCGTCGATGTCGCAGGGATCGAAGAGGCCGCCGTCGTTGTTGAAGTCGATGTCGTCGCAGGTCGCGGTGTTGGGGATGCAGTCGCCTTCGCTGAAGACGCTGAGGAAGGCATCGATGTCGGTGGGATCGAACGACGCGCCATCGTTGTTGAAGTCGATGTCGTTGCACTCGGGGCCGCCGCCACCGCCGATGAGGTCACGGTCGGCCTGGTTCACGGCGCCGTCGCAGTTGACGTCACCCTGGCTCCAGACCGCGTTGCTGGCCACGTCGGCCGCCGCGAGGGCGAGGTCCGCGCCATCGGTGGTGCCGTCGAGGTTCAGGTCGGTGATCTGGGTGCCCAGGATCACGGTGACGAGTTCGGTGACGTCGCTGCAATCGATGATCAGGTCGCCGTTGATGTCGGCGCTGAGGTCAGCAACAGCGGCTTCGCTGATTTCGGTCGCCCAGTTGATGCTGCGACCGTTGCCAGCGTTGATCTGAGCGGAGACGTAGTCGACGTCGAACTTGTTGATGGTGCCGTCGGCGCCGATGGGGCGATAGCCGCGGGTGGTGCGGCTGGTGGCGCCGAAGATGTCGCCGCGGGCGTCGCCGGCGTTGTAGGTGCCCAGGACCTTGGTGGTGCCGAAGAAGTTCTGCGAGCCGCCGAAGGCGGTGTCGATGGCGGTGAAGCCGGCCTTGCGGTCGAGCTTGCCGGTGGTCGCGCTGATGGCGAGGCCGTCGGCCCAGTAGCGGACGTCGAGCGTGTCAGCGGTGCCGCTGGGAGCAGCGCCGCCAGCGCGGCCGAAGTTGCCGTCGGCGTTGAAGTCACCCAGCAGTTCGATGCTGGCATCGGTGCCCGGAGCGCCAGCGATGGCGCCGGTGCCGGTGGGAGCAACCCACGCGGCGCCGCCGTTGCGCTGGCGCCACGCGGCGATCATGTTGCCCGCGTCGTTGATATTGCGGAGGCCGTCGCCGTTGAAGTCACCGACGATGCGGTTGCGGGTCAGGGTCGCAGCGTTGGCGGAGAGGGTCGCGCCGCCCTGGCTGCGGAAGTCCACCGTGTTGCCGTCGCTGTAGGTGCTACCCGAGAGGGTCAGGCGGGTGGGGTTAGTGCCGTTGAGGCCGCGGGGGCCGGCGCCGAAGCTGGCGAAGTTGGTGGAAAGGCTGTTGTAGACGAGCGAGGCGTTGGTGCGGATCGCGGTCTGAGTCGCGGTGCCGAAGTCGGGGTTGACGGGGAAGTCCACGCCGTTGAGCTGGGGCAGGTAGTCTGCCGCCGGGATCGCGATCAGGCGCGACACGACGAACTGGCCGGGCGTGAAGTCAAACTCGGGCGTGGAGCCGAAGCCGTTGAAGGCGTCGATGGAGCGCTTGAGGTTGTTGACGATCGCGGCGGCCTCGACGTTGTCCATCGCGGCGCTGGCGGGGAAGCCGGGGTTGAAGTCATCGGGCAGCACGGTGGTCTCGCCGATGCCGCGGACGTACTGGGGCCAGCCATAGCCGCCGCGGTTGGCGGGGGCGAGGCGGGGGTTGCCGGTGGTGCTGACGACGGCCTTGCCACCGATGCGCCAGCCGTCGATGGCGTTGTTGCCCGAGCCGCCCAGGTCAGCCTGGCCACGCAGGCCGTTGTCGAGAATCGCGGCGGTGGTCGGACGAACGAAGTCGGGCGTGCGGCCGCCCAAGTTCTGGCCGACGGCGAGAACGTCGTTAGCGAGGCGGGCGTTGGTGTCCCAGCTATCGCCGCCGACGTAGCCGATGCCCAGGCGGGTGCCGAGGCGCATCACGTCGCGGACCTGGCCCGTGCCCAGCTTGTTGCCCGGGATGAAGCGCGAGCCGCTGCGGCCGGCGTCGGTGCCAGTCACGCCGCTGCCCGTGCCGTTGCCGATCGGGCCGATGTTCTCACCCAGGCCCCAGGAGGGGTCAACGCCGATGCTGTTCATGAAGGCGTTGTGCGTGCCCGAGCCGATTTCGCGGGTGACCATGTGCAGGTTTTCGCCCGTCTCACGGCGGCCGGTGAGCACGAGGTGCTGCATGTCGGTGTAGGTGATCTGGCTGAGGCCCACGCCGTAGTTAACGAGCGGGACGATGGGGGCCCAGGCGATCTGGGTGTCGAAGATCGTGCGATCATCGGCTTCGCTGGGCTGGTCGATGTTGGGACCGGTGCCGTAGATCTTCAGGCCGAATGGCAGGCTCACGAGGCTGTTGCTGCCCGTGGGACCGGCGGGGAAGTTCAGGCCCGTGCCGTCATAGGCGAGGCGGGGGTTGCTGCCGTAGCCCGCGAGGGTGGGCTGAGCCAGAGGGTTGAGGGCGCCGGGCTGGGCCACGCCCCAGATGCTGTCGACGTCGATGGGCGCGATGTTGTTCTGGAGGCCGCCCGTGCCGGCGGTGTTGGCGCCTTGCCAGGCCTGAGCCTGGTAGAGGCCGTCGGTGCTGCTGCGGAAGGGGGTGAAGCCGGGGTTGGCGGGGGTGGAAGCCCAGGAGATGTCGTTGGTGAAGCCTGAGAGCGCACCGACGATGAACTCGCCGTTGACGCTGCTGGGGGAGGCTGCGAGGTTCAGGAACGTGTTCTGCACGTTGCTGGCGGGGGTAGCCGTCGCGTAGTCGTTGAACGTGACGTTGTTGCCGCCGACATTCAGGACGGTGCCGTCACCGCGGCCGCCCCAGTAGGCGAGGGTTTCGAGGCCGTTGATGGAGCCGATGGCGCGGTACTGGAGGAGGATGCGGCCGCTGGTCGCGGTACCCGGAACGGTGTACGGGGCGGTGGGGCCAGGGTTGTTGGGGATGTCGCTGAACTGGCTGTCAGGGTTGGCGATGGCGTTGCGGGTGTGAATCCCGTCCATATCGATGTCGATGTAGTCGTTGCCGAGCTGGCGGGCGGACATGACGTTCTGCAGCAGCGTCGCGCCCCAGACGTTCACGACGTAGGGCTGAGCGCTGGCGACGGACGCAACCGTGGCGACCGAGCCACAGGCCGCCGTCAACATGAGGGCGATGTTCTTGTTCTTCATGGTGATACTCACTCTCTGATCCGCCCTCGCGCGAGCGAGGCGGGACCCACAACTTCCACCGCATCCGAACCCGGCACGGCGCCGGGACGCGACACGGAAACTCCCTAGCGAAAACTCCTCTTGCACAGACCGGCCGCCTGTTCCTTCGCGACGTGTGCTCTAGGACGCCACTCAAACCTCCCAAGTTGAATCAGGTTTGAAGAAGACTGCGCTGAAGAATGGTGAAGAAAACTTCGAGCCGGTAAACACAGCGAGCCGGCTTTCGCCGGCTCGTGTGGTGTTGTCATCTGTTCACTCGGGGATCGTGATCTTGTTGTTTCGGCCGGTGAGGCTGAAGAAGCGATCACCCCACTCGAATCGGACCAGCGTTTGCCTGACGGCCTTGTTCTCGACGTGCCCATCGGTGTACGCGAAGTTCCCGGAACCGCCGACGTCGTCGCCGCCGGGGTGGTGGCGGCCTGCCGCGACTGCGCCAGTGCGACTGGCGTTGATGACGAACGCGGGCGCGTTCTTGCGGAACTTGCCGGCTTCGTTCTTCCACAGATCACGGTCGGCCTGGCTGCCGCCATCCTTCAGATCGAGATAGCGCCATGCGTTGGCGAACGTGTCGGGCTCGTCGACGGCGTTGGTGGCTGCGCCGCCGCTGACGGACACGAACGGATTGAGCGAACGGTGGGCCTTGGAAATCCAAGAGCCCGAGCCAGCCGGGTTGTCCGGGTCATAGATGCCCGCGCCGACGGTGGACCAAGTCGCGTTGGTGGCAAACTCGGTGAGCAGGATCGTGCCCGCCGCGCCCTTGCGCGAGTTGTCGATCAGGGAGGGATCGACGAATCGATACTTGCGGCCGTTGGGCGAGTTCACGAACTTGTTGCGAGGGAAAACCGCGTCGTTGCCGGTGAAGGCCAGGCGCGTGACCTGACGGTCGACGATGCTGGTAGGGCCATAGAGCTCCTGGCCCGGCTCGCGGAGGTTGGCATCGGGGCCTGGATTGGTGCGGGGCGCGCCGCCGTTGGGGGTTGCGCCGCAGCGGAACGCGTCGTCGGGCACGTTGCCCTCATCGAACAACTGGTAGGACCAGTGGATGTAGCCGTTGGGTGGATCCGAGTCGGTCTGCTCGCTCAGATTCCAGTCATACCCGGTCGGGCTGGCGGCGTAGAGGTACGCGGCGGGGAAGACGCGGTATGTGTTGGAGTAGATCGTCACGGCCTGCGCGACGTTGCGCATCGAGGTCGCGCACTTGATCTGGCGACCGCTCTCGCGGGCGCTGCCCAAGCTGGGAAGCAGAATGCCAATCAGCAGCGCGATGATCGCGATGACGACGAGCAACTCGATCAGCGTGAACCCGCGGCGGCGCGGGAGGACGGCGGAAGGACTGGGCATGCTTTTGACCTCTAAGGCGAAACAACAATCGCGAAGCGAACACGCAAGCCAAAGCGCGAACACGCGTCTCCCGCGATGGGCTACGCCCCCGTCCGCCGCTTCGCTTCCGTCAGCCGTGACGGAACCATTGATTAGAGCCGATTCGGGCTCGCAAGTGAAGGACGATGCTCACGCGGGCTGCGGCGGATACTGCGCATGTTCGTGTGCAACTCGCGGTTTCTCAGCAGGAAACTTGCGTTGTGAAGATTCCATTGCGTTTCTGCTAATACGTCAACGCGTGACATCGTGTGGAGAACCTGCGCACACACGAATTGCGCTTTGACACGATCTCAACATGATCTGAACACTTTGTTCGCGTGCAGATTGGTCCGTTGTCAAAGGATGCTGCAAAGACCCCAGCAGTCCTTGTCTGCGCGATCGAAGTGGCCCGCCGCGATGCCCTCGGCGGCCTCGCGGAGTTGCTCGATGATCTTCTCGCGCTTGACGTCGGCGAAGCGGAGCACGCCCCGCTCGCCGCTCATGAGGCACCAGTACTCAAGCGTGCCGTCGAGACTTTCGCGATCCGCGACTTGCTGAGCCGCGCGAACGGCGAGGCAGTACATGCCCAGTTGCAGGTCGTCTTTGGCGGGGCTGGTGAGCTTCTTCCAGGGCTTGCCGGTTTTGTAGTCGACAACGCGGAAAGAACCATGGGGCATCTGGTCGAGGCGGTCAACCTTCGCGATCACTTCGTGGGTGTGCTTGCCGATCGTGAGCGGGAAGTTGACGTCCCACTCGTTCTCCAAGATGTGCACGTTGGGGTCGTGCATGGTGGCGTGGTAGCTTTCGAGCTGGGCGTGGACTTGCGAGAGTTGGTCGGCGAGGCCCTCGGCGCGCGGGCCGGCGAGTTGCACGAGTTGCTCGCGCCCCATGCGCATCAGTTCGGCTTTACCAGGGCGGGCTTGCCCTTCCGCGTCGGCGGCCGTCCAGGCCTTGTAGAACCGCTCGAGCGCGGCGTGGGCGGCTTGACCCACCACGGTTTCTTTGCTCTCAGGCTCGGGCAGGCGCAGCACGTGCTTGGCATACCAGCAGCGCGGGCAGCGCTGGTAGTCGCTCACCGACGTGAAACTCAGGCGCAGCGGCAAGGGCGGTGGCACAAGCACGAATCCCCCGCCTTCGTCGTCCATGCCGCGTGGCGCGCCGGCTTGCACGCGTCGCACGATCTTTTCGAGCTCCGCATCGCCTGCGAGCATCCATGCGGGCACGGGCTTGCCCTTGCTCGCGAGGGCGACTGCGCCGGCGTGTCGCGCGAGCCGCTTGATCGCGTCCATCGAACGCTCGAAGGCTTCGGGCGAAACAACATCGCGCTCGGCGGGGCTCATTGCACGCTCAAGAGCGCCTGCAGTGGCGAGCCGGGCCTGACGATGCACGCCCGCGACGACTTCTGCGATGTCCTGGCGATGCGGGAACTCGCGAGAGACGTCTTCAACGCGGGGTGCGGCCTTTGCCGGGCCTGCAGCTTCGCTCGGCTGCGACTCGATCGCAATGGCTTGCGACACGAGGCCGCTGCGAGAGGCGGTCATGATCGCATCGTCGCCATGGAATCGCGTGAGAGGCACATCCGAAGGCGGCGTCGTCACGAGTTCATCGAAGAAGTGCATCGCGGCGCGGCTGGGCTTGCCCGAGTGCTTGGCGAGTAGGACGAGGCGCGATTTGGCGCGCGTGCAGGCGACGTAGAAGAGCCGACGCTCTTCGTCCAGCATCGCAGCTTGGTTGTCGAGGGCTTCGGGCCCGTCGATCAGGCCCGGGGGCAGGGTCCAGCGATCCTCGCGCGGGTTGTCCTTGGTCTTGGGGAATCCGTGCGGCGGATGGACGCGGGTGACGAAGACGGTGTGGAATTCCAGGCCCTTTGCCGCATGGCCCGTGAGAATCTGCACGCGGCCGGTGGGTTTGTTGGCTTCTTTGGCGGGATCGTTTTCGCCCGATGCGTCGCGGGCGTCATCGTCGTCTGCGTCGGAGTCGATGGAATCTGCCGCGCTGCGGGCGACGCTTTCGAGCTTGGGATCAGCGTCGCGGAGTTCACCCAGGTATCGCAGGAACGCGCGCAGATCGCCTGGTTGATCGAGCAGCGGTTGCTTCTCTCGCGCGAGCCGAAGGAGTGTCACGAGCGCGCGGACGCGCTTGGCCCGGTCGATCCCGCCCAGCAGTTCCGCGTGGGCCACGTCCAGTTGCTGAACGAGCAGATCGATGGCTTCGTCGGCCCGCATGGTTGCGGTGCGCTCGCGGAGCGCCGCGTGCAGGTCGAGGCATCGACGCAGCGCGGCGTACTGGGCATCATCCATTGAGGTCGGCAGCAACGCACCGAGAAACGACGGGTATCGACCCGGATGCGCGACGCCATCGGGATCGACCGCGTGCTTGGTGCAGAGTTCACGGTATCGACGCTCCCACGTTGTGATCAGCCCTGGATCGACGATGATCGGCGGACGGGCGAGGCATCGGCGAGCCGCGGCGGTGTCGTCTTCGTCGATGAGCCACTTGGCCCACGCGAGGACGTCGTCGACGCCCGCGTCGTCGAGTTCGGTGCGTTGGCGTGAGCGTTCCCACGGAATGCCCTCAAGGCCCAGCACGCTGGCGATGCGGTCGCCATCGCCGTGCGTGCGGACGAGCACGGCGCAGTCGCTCCAGTTCCACGGAGCGGGCTTCGAGGCTGCTTCGGCTTGAGCGGAGCGGAGCATCGAGGCGATGGTCTCGCCGTCTTTCTTCTCGTCCGAGAGCATGACCAGTTCGACGGGGCGCTTGTCATCGGCACGCATCGAGACGCTTTGTTTGTCCGGACGGAAGCGAGAGAAGGCTCGCTCGATGACGCTGTTGGCGGCGCGGACGATCGTGGGCGTGCTGCGGAAGTTCTCCGTGAGTTGCACGACTTCGGCATCGGGCCAGTATCGCGAAAAGCGTCTAAAGGCCTGTTCGTCGCTGCCGCGGAAGCCGTAGATCGCCTGATCGTCGTCGCCCACGACGCAGACGCTGGGGCCCTGCGATCCCCCGGCCGCGCCACCCCCAACTGCCTTGACGCCGCTCAGCAGGGCGAGCAACTCGATCTGGCCCTGATTGTTGTCCTGGAACTCGTCGACGAGGATGTGCGCGAACTCGCTGCGGACCAGAGCGGCGGCTTGCGCGTCCTTGCTGAGCAGTTCGATGGGCAGCAGCATCAGATCGCTGAAGGTGAGCCAGCCGCGCTCGCGCATGAGCTTGGCGGAAGCAGCGAAGGCTCGTGCGGTATGCTCAAATTCCGTGAGGCGTGCGTTGAGCACATTGTCATCGTCCTCGGGCGCACCGCGGAAGGCTGCTGCTCCCGCGGCGCGTTGGGCTTCGGCGAACAAGAGGGCTCGCTCGGGCAGGATGCCGCGCTCTCCAAGAGTGTCAATGGCTCGCTCGACGCGGGCGGCGAGGGCGTCGATGCCTTCCGCGTACGCATGCGGGAAGAGCCCGTCGCGCGTGACGATCTGCTTGATCAATCGGCGACGCTGAGCCGGGTCGGCCATCATCGTGCGGGATGGCAGGCCCAGGCGATCCGCGAAGCGCCGCACAATCCACGCGCCCAAGGCGTGCATGGTCTGGGCCCGCACCTTGCGTGCTTCCTGCGGCGCGAGCAAGGGCGGCGCGCCGTCGCTGGATGGCCCCGCGAGGCGCTCGCGCAGTTCGCGGGCGGCGCGGACGCTGAATGTGCACGCGAGCACCCGCTCGGGCGCGACGCGGCGTTCGCGGATCAGATGCGCGACGCGGTGCACGATGACGCGGGTCTTGCCAGTGCCGGGACCGGCGAGGACGATCAGGGCTTTGCCGTCGAACGTGACGGCGCGGCGTTGGGCATCGCGCAGGCCGGCGAGCAGGGAATCGCGCGGCGCGTCGGGAGATGAGGTGAACAGATCGGGACGCGCTGATGCGGCGGGTGTTGCATCGGCGATGGGAGCGGGCTGGGAAGTTGGTTTGGCTGATCGCTTGGGCATGGTCCCCTCGAGAGACGTGCTGGGTGGCGACGGAAGACGCCGCGGGAGGGCTGGCGGGTGCTTGCGCCCCGTGGTTCTTATTGCTTGGCGTAGAAGTGGATGGCCATGCCGCGGTAGAGGTGGGTTTCGGGGCCGACCGCGCCGGGGATGGTTAGGTCGACGGTCTTCCACTGCGGCGCGGCGGCAGCGAGAGCGGCCTGCTGATCTGCTTGTTCTTTCAGCAGCAGTTCGACTTCGTCGCCCTCGAACCATTCGACGTCACCCGCGCCTGCGGCGGGCTTGGAACGCTTCTTGAGCGCTTTGGGGTCCTGGCCCTTTTCCCACAGTCGCTTCTCGCGCTTCCAGTCGTCCTCTCGCTTGGGTTTGGGGCCGGGCGTGCGGATGCCCTTGTACTTCTCGGCGTACTTGCCGCCTCGCATCTTGGGGGCTTCGGGCACGGCTTCGGGGAGGATCGGATGTTGCAGCGGCCAGGGCGTGCGCAAGATCGCAAAGCCGTCGGGGGCGAGCAGCTTGATGAGCCCGGCCATCTGGGCAAAGACCCGCTGGCAGCCGACGGGTTCTTCCATTACCGGGTAGGGCGGATCGAGAAACGCGAGCGTGAGCGGACGCGGCGCGCGGGCGAGGGCACCTGCGCCGAGAGCGTCGCCGGTCATGATGTCGCAGCGGTCGGCGACGCCGAGGTTCTCGATGTTGCGTCGGAGGAGTTCGGACATCTTCTTGTCGCGTTCGACGAAGGTGCAGCGTGCCGCGCCGCGGCTGATGGCTTCCAGGCCGATGGCGCCCGTGCCCGCGAAGCCGTCGAAGACGTTTGCGCCTTCGCAATTGCCGCGAAGGATCCCAAACAGCGACTCTTTGACGCGATCTGGGATCGGGCGGGTGGTGGCGTCGTCGGGCGGACTTTCAATCAAGCGGCGGCGGAATTCTCCCGCGATGATGCGCATGAGCGAGGATACGCGATATGCGCCCGAGGCACTGCATCCCGGTCTCACGGGCGAGCGAAGGCACTCGGAGTCGCCGTCTGGCTTTCGCACTTTCGCACTTCCCCTCCCATGCCCCTCCTCGACCCCACCCAACCAGCTCCGTCATTTCGCCTGCCAGATCAGTCCGGCACGATCCACACACTTGCGCAGTATCGCGGCAAGAAGGTCGTGCTGTACTTCTATCCGGAGGACGACACGCCCAAGTGCACCGATGAAGCGTGCGGATTTCGCGACCTGATCCCTAATCCCGCCGGGCTCAACGCGGTGATCCTGGGCGTCAGCCCCGACACCAGCGAGAGCCACGCAAGGTTTGCGGCCAAGTTCTCGCTGGCGTTCCCGTTGCTGGCGGACGTGCCGGACGCCAAGGGCGTGCCCGCGATCGCGAACGCGTATGGGGCGTGGGTCGAGAAGAACATGTATGGGAAGAAGTTCTGGGGTGTGGCGCGGGTGACGTACCTGATCGATGAAGAGGGGAAGATCGCCCGGCGATGGGGACGGGTGATCGTGGATGGGCATGCACAGGAGGTGCTCGATGCGCTGCGGGGCGGGGGGAGCGTGATCGAGGCCAAGCCGAAGGCGGCGGGTGGGACGGGGCGGGCGAAGCCAGCGAAGAAGTCGAGTACGTCGTCGGGTCGCACAACTGCGAAGACGTCAAGTGGTAGGACTGCTGGCAAAGCGGTGAAGCAAGCGGCCAAGAAGACGAGCAAGAAGGCGGTTCGCCGCGCGGCGCGATGAATGCCGGATGGGTGTGCGTCGTTTACTCAACGGCTTCGAGCCGGCGAAGCACGTCTTGCGCTGTTTGCTGCACCAGTTCGGGCTGGTTGGTGTCGTTCGCCACGCTCTCGATCTGATCTCGAAGCTCGCTCACGCGGGTCCGATCCGTTGATGCGCCCATTATTCCGGCGATCGCGTTGCCTAACGC
Source organism: Phycisphaerales bacterium (assembly GCA_022843045.1). Taxonomy (GTDB): domain Bacteria; phylum Planctomycetota; class Phycisphaerae; order Phycisphaerales; family UBA1924; genus BJHL01. The sequence goes on along the minus strand of JALHOJ010000014.1, from coordinate 19,488 downwards.
AATCAACGCGTTGCGGCGCATCATCGCGAGGCTTGCACGTTTCATGGGCGATGTCTTGAACGCTTCGCGCCGGTCAGTCTCGCTCCAGCCCAGCACCTGCAGCAGCGACAGACTTGCGCGGGACGCGTCGGCGTCGTATGCGGGGTGGGTTTCGCCGGCTCTTGTCGGATCGGGGCGGGGCGAGTTGTGCGGACAGACTTCCTGGCAGATGTCGCAGCCGAAGATCCAGTCGCCGATGCCGGCGTGAAGGTCGGGCGGAATCGGCGAGCGGCGTTCGATCGTGAGGTAGCTCACGCAGCGTCTGGCGTCGACGGAGTAGGGTGTGATGGCGTGCGTGGGGCAGGCGTCGATGCAGCGGGTGCAGGTGCCGCAGGAGTCGGGAACGCGCTGGGACGTTGGAATCAGCGGCAAGGTCGTCGCAATCACGCCCAGCAGTACGTAGCTGCCCAGTCTCGGGTTGATGATGAGCGTGTTCTTGGCCTGCCAGCCGATGCCGGCCAGCGCGGCGAGTTCGCGTTCCATGATCGGCGCAGTGTCGACGCAGGTGCGAAAGTCGCTGCCTGGATAGTCGATGCGGAGCGCGTCGGCGAGCGCGTGCAGGCGCTTCTTCATCACGTCGTGGTAGTTGCGGCTTCGCGCGTACCTCGCTATGCGACCGTGGAGCGGCTCATGTGGCTCGTGGTCGCTATCTTGACGGCTTGCGTACTGGTCGGCGACCACGATGAACGCGCGGGCCTGCTGCTCGCGATCTTGGACGCCGTCCCCCACTCCTTCACGCACGCCCTGCATGATCTTCCCTGGCTCCTCCCGGATGTGGTTGTCTCGCTCGAGGAAGTCCATCTCTCCGTGCTTGCCGGCCTGCAGCCACGCACGGAGTTCGTGGGCGAAGGCGGTGCCCTGCACGGGGGCGATGCCGGCGCATACGAAGCCTGCCTTCTCGCAGCGGGCGAGCACGTCGCGGGTCGCTCCGACCGGATCGATCGGGGGATCGTCATCGCGCCTGGGTTTACGGGGAATCACGCGGGCCACACTGGATCGTTGGCACCTGTGCCGCGGCGAGCCGACACTCAATCGACATCATCAATCGCATCATTGCGGAGCGTCAGGATGTCGCGGAGCTGGTCTGTTGAGAGCTCACTCAGCCACTGTTCGCCCTGCCCGATGATGTTCTCGGCAAGTTCGGTCTTGCTTTCGATCATCTGGTCGATGCGTTCTTCGAGTGTGCCGCGAACGACGAACTTGTGTACCTGCACCGTGCGGGTCTGGCCAATGCGGTACGCACGGTCGGTGGCCTGATTCTCGACGGCAGGGTTCCACCAGCGGTCAAAGTGGAAGACGTGCGTCGCTGCGGTCAGATTCAAGCCAACGCCGCCCGCGCGGAGGCTCAGCAGCATCACCGGGTGCGAGCCGTCGCCCTTCTGGAAAGTGTCGATCATCTGCTGGCGCTTCGCCATCGGGGTGCCGCCGTGGATGAACAGCACTTCCTTGCCAAACTTGTGGCGGATCATCAGGTCGAGCATGTGGCCCATCTGGCGGAACTGGGTGAAGAGGAGGCAGTGGTCGCCCTCGGCGATGATCTCGTCGAGCATTTCGAGCAGGCGGATGCACTTGCCGCTGCGCGTGGGGTCCGGAGCCTTGCCGCCCGCCGCGCCCGTCTCCCAGTCCTTGTTGGCTTGGCCCGGGTGGTTGCAGATCTGCTTGAGCTTGATAAGCGCAGAGAGGACCAGCCCGCGGCGCTGAATGCCCTCGGCGGCATCGACCTCGCTGAGCATGCGCTTGACGCAGGATTCGTACTGGGCCGCTTGCTCGCTGGTGAGGTGGCTGAACTCCTTGCTCTCGAGCTTGGCGGGGAGGTCGGCGACGACGGTGGGGTCGCTCTTGAGGCGGCGCAAGATGAAGGGGCGGATGAGGGAGCGCAGCTGCTCGCCCTTGGCCTTGTCGTGGTAGCGCTCGATGGCGAGGGAGAATCGGGTGCGGAAGCTCGACGCGCCGCCCAGGTAGCCTGGGTTCAGGAAGTCCATGATGGACCAGAGCTCGGCGAGGCGGTTCTCGACGGGCGTGCCCGTGAGAGCGATTCTGTGGTCCGCTTCGAACAGTCGCGCGGCCTGAGCCTGCTTGCTGGTGGGGTTCTTGATGTACTGGGCTTCGTCGAGAACGACGCGGCCCCACTTCACGCGCGCGAGAGTCTCGCGGTCGCGATGTGCAAGGGCGTACGTCGTGATGACAAGGTCCGTCTCGCCCGCGACGTCGAGGAATGCGTCGCCGGTCTTGCGAGTCGGGCCATGATGGACCAGCACGCGCAGGTGCGGGCAGAAGCGGCGGGTTTCGTGCAGCCAGTTGCCGACAACGGACATCGGCACGAGCAGCAGCGTGGGGAGGACGCTCAGCGATGATGCTTGCTTGCCCTCCGAGTTCGCGGCGATCACTTCATCGCTGCGCAATTTGGCGGCTTCCGCGCTCTCGTCTTGCCCTTCTCTTTCATACGCGAGCAGCGCGAGCAACTGCACCGTCTTGCCCAGACCCATGTCGTCGGCGAGGCAGATCCCAAAGCCCAGGCGCTCCTGGAACATCATCCAGCTCACGCCTCGGGACTGGTACGGACGCAGCGTCCCGCGGAAGAGCTTGGGCGGGGGCAGCATTTCGAGCTGCTTGGTGGCGGCTTCGCTGTTCATGAACCCGGCAAGCCAGCCGGTGGCTTCGAGGCCCACGACGGGGACGCCGGTTTGCGCGACGTCCATCGAATAGGCCAGACGCATGGCTTCCGAAAGGCGAATCTGCCCGCCCGGGTTGTCGCGGATGAACTTGATGGCGGCGTGGACGTCCTCGGGGCGAATCTCAACCCAGCGGCCGTTGACGCGGACGAGGGGCGTGCGCTTCGCGGCGAGTTTCTCAAACTCCTCCAGCGAGATCGTCATGTCGCCAACGCTGATTTCCCACTTGTAATTGACGAGGGTGGCGAGGCCCAGTTGCGGCTTGGCGGCGTTGGTCTGGCCGCCGGCGAGGCGCGGGTCGAAGCCTTCCTGGCTTTCGAGCTTGAGCTTGGCGCCCACGCGTGCGGCGGGCGAGTCCCACCACGCTGGGGCCTCGGCACCGAAACCCTGCTCGATCAGAATCGGCCGCACTTCGCGGAGGAACTCATACGCCTGGCGCGTGCTGAGCTTGATCGCTTCGGGCTCGCTGTCTTGCAACGCGATCTCAAGGCGGCGATAGAAGCGGGCGGCCCGGCCCAGTTCCTTGAGCAGCAATTCCTGCGGCTGGTCCATCCGCCGACCCATGATGGTTGCGGAATCGCCCTTGAGGAGCCAGATGTCGCTGCCATCGACGATCAGCGAGGTGCTGTCGACGCTCTGCAGGTGGAACGACAGCGTCCAGGCTTCCTTGTTGGGATCGGGCGCCGCATCGGGCGCGAGGCCGGCGACGTCCGGCTCATTCAAGCGGACAAGCAAGCGCCACGCAGCGGAGACGCCGCGTTCCTCAAGGCCGCTGATCCAGGTGCGGACGCGCTTCACGAGGTCTTGGCGGATGGCAAGCGGGCCTTGGATGTCCGCCGCGGATTGGAGCAGGCCAGAGAGCAGCGCGACGTGCGGGTCCTTGGCGGGGTCCTGGTTGTCAAGCGCGTCGCCGAAACTGTCAGCAATCAGCACGCGCCGGCACGCGGCGTCCACCATCGAGGCGATGCAGTCCTCGGTGATCGCCCACGCGTCGTGATCGTGGGCGTCTTCGGGTGAGCGGGCGATAGTGGGCATCGCGCTCACGAGCAGCGTCGCACGCTTCGCGAGGGCTTCGTCCGACAGCCAAGGCCGCCATGCGCCGCGCAATTCACCCGTGACAACCTGCACGAGCATGGGCACGAATCGCTGCTGCGCAAGAATGAACCGGGCAAAGCGAGCCGCAAGGGCCCAGTATTCAAGATCGCCCGACGCACGCACGGTCGCGTCGTCGTCGGTCCCGGGACCGTCGGTGTCGGCTTGCTCCGCGAGCGCATCGGCGAGCAAGGGCAGCAGTTCAAGGGCCTGGCCCGGCTCGAGCGTGCGGGTCGGCACGTCGAAGGACGCGAGCGAAACAGGCGAGACATCCGCTGGCGGCGCATCGTCCAACGCCTCCTCTACGGGCTGATCAGCGAGCGCGATCGTCGGGTCTTCGAAGTCGACGTCCGGTTCGGCGTCGCCGTCTTGATTCATCAAGGCGTCACGCATCCGGCTGCCCGCGAGCGCGCCGGCAAGTTCGAGCGTGGGGCTGGCGACGGGAAGTCCTGTCCGCGCGGGCAGCGTGAGTCGCACCAGCGCAGCGGGCGCGTTCATGATTGCTTCGCGCAGTCCGCTGGGCAGAGACGCCAACTCAAATGTGTTGCTGGCGAACGGATGCGGGCCAGTCACTCGCGGCATCGCGACCACCCCACCGCCTGCATCGCCACCCGCCCCCGCGCCAACCAACGCGCCAGCCCGCGCCTCAACGCTTGCCTGGCTCGCCGACGCGAACAGCGCTGCGTCCTCGGCCCACAGGTGCATCATTCCGCCCGACCAGGTTGCATGCAGCGCTTGGGGCAAGCCTCTCTCCACTCCATCACGACCATCAGGACCATGGCGACCAGAGCGCCAACCGACACACGACCAACCTCAGGCCCGCGACGCGAACGCGGGAATGAGGGCGGTGGGACTCGAACCCACGACCCACGGATTAAAAGTCCGTTGCTCTACCGACTGAGCTACGCCCTCGTCGCGCCAAACGAAAGGTCAATCCAAACGCTGACGCTTCGGTGCATTCGTGCGATTATAGCGGCGGGATGCGGCCGTGGCCCGTGTCGGGACTGGTTCCCGCACTCTTGCGTTTCCCGCACCGCCCGCCCTGCCACCTACGCTCCGCCCATGCAGAAGCTGACCCAAGGCCAGGTCGACAGCGCGATGAAGAAGCTCAAGGAATGGTCGCAGGTGGGCGAAGCGATCCAGCGCACCTACCAGTTCTCCGACTTTGTCACCTCGATGAAGTTCGTCGACGCCGTTGCCGCCCTTGCCGAGGCCGATCAGCACCACCCTGACATTCTGATCCGCTATAACCGCGTCACGACGACCCTGAGCACCCACGACGCCAACGGCATCACAGACAAGGACACCGGCGCGGCGGCGAAGTACGACGATATTGCGAAGAAGCTCCAGCCCGCGCCGGCGAAGCGGCCCAAGGACAAGGCCGCGGGCTGACGCCTGGCGCGTGGCCTCTTCACGAGTTTGGCCATGGCTATCTACTTCACGTCAGACACGCACTTTGGGCACGCCAACATCATCCGCCATTGCAATCGCCCGTTTGCGACGGTCGAGTCGATGGATGCGGCATTGCTCGACGCCATCAATCAGCGGGTCGGCCCCGAGGACACGCTGTACCACCTTGGGGACTTTTGCTTTCGCTCCGGCGATCCCGACCGATACCGGGCCGCGATTCTGTGCAAGCATGTCGTGCTCATTCTGGGCAACCACGATCCTCGCACGAAAGACGGGCGGCCCAAGGAGAAGTTCGCGGGGCTCTTCAAGGATGTGCGCGATCTGATGCGGATTGAAGTGGAGCATGAGGGAGTCGAGCGCACGATCGTGATGTGCCACTACGCCTTGCGGGTCTGGGAGAAGTCTCATCACGGTGCGTGGCATCTTTTCGGGCACAGCCATGGGTCGTTGCCCGATGATCCCGCCGCGCTGAGTTGGGACGTGGGAGAGGACGCCAACGCGTTCACGCCGCTGAGTGTGGAAGACATCGCTGCGATCATGGTCCGCAAGCGGTTCGCACCCGTGGATCATCATCGCGATCGGCGTGAGTCACCGTGAAGATCGCGGCACGAGCGCGGTGTCGTGGATGACGAAGCGATACTGCGGATACGCCGCGATGAGTTCGGTTCGCTGGGACGGATCCATAACGCACAGCGCGGTCGCGAGCGCGTCGGTGCGTGCGCCGTCGGGTCCGATCACGGTGGCGGCGATCGTGTGCGTGGTGCCGATCCCGGTGCGCGGGTCGAGCATGTGGCTGTATCGCACGCCCGCGATCTCGACAGACTGCTGGCTGGAGCCGGATGTGGATACACAGACATTGGCCAGCACGATCTCCTGGTCGGCGTTCGCGTCGTTGTCAGTCTCTATGGCGATCCGCCAGCCGGTTTCTCCGCTGGGCGCGTCTGCAAGGGCGATGTCGCCGGCGAGCGCGACCAGACAGCGAGCGATGCCGCGCTCGCGCAGCGTTTTCACCGCCTGCTGCGCGGCGTAACCCTTCGCGATGCCGCCCAGGTCGAGCGCGAGATCGCTTCGCGTGAGGGTGACGCTGCGCGTGCTCGGATCGAGCGTGATGCCGTGCATGTCGATGCGGGCGCGAGCATGGGCGAGCGCGGCAGGATCGCCAGGCTGCCCGGACGCTCGGGCCGCCCGCCAAAGCCGCGTCGCGTGCCCGACGGTGATATCGAACGCACCGCCTGAGGCCCGATGCACCTCCTTGGCCGCCTCCAGCACCGTCCACAGGTCGTCGCTCACGTGCTGGGGCACGCGGACCGTCGCTCCGCTAAGCCGATTGACTTCGCTGCCTTGTTGGTAGTCGCTCAAGCGGGAGTTGAGTTCCGCCAGCCGGTCAAACGCCGCGCTCGCCGCGTCGAACGCCGCCTCCTCGCTGGGTGCTTCGAGCACGATTCGGGCCTGGACTCCCATGACCACCCGGCGATACTCGAATCGGTGCAACGCGGGCAAACTCGGCGCTTCAACCACGTGTCGCCCCGCGCCGCACCCACCACTCCACACGGGCAAACCCACCAGCACCGCCGCGACCAACAGGGGTCTGGACAACCCCGGTATCATGCCTCGCCGCAACCGTAGCGGTCGACGAGTCCTCCATCGAAAGGCGGCGTGCAGGATCATGATCGGATCATTCGCTTGCTCTCTCGCTCACTTGGCCACCGGCAAGGTTGGACTTTGGCTGGCTCTAACCGCCGGTTGCATCGCAATGTTCGGCGGATGCAGCGCCGGGCCCGGCGCACCGATGCCCGACCACAGCAAACCCGCACAGCAAACGGACGCGGCCTCGGCCGCTGTCACAACGCCACCCGCCGCCCTTGACGCCGCGCCGCCAGTTGCCACGACGTCACTGCACCCTACCACCCTCTGGCAAGACATCCCCGGCGCGGCATACCGCTTCGAACTCCGCCTCATCCCAGGCTCCGCCGACGGCTCCATCAAGCCTTTCTACATCGCCACCACCGAACTCACCTGGGAAGCCGCCGACGCGTATATCTTTCGAATGGATGAAGAGAGGGGCCAAACGCCGCCCGGCGGACCCGACGCCGTGACGCGGCCAAGTAAGCCTTACCTCCCGCCCGACCGTGGTTTTGGACATGAGGGCTTCGCGGCGATCACGATGTCGTTTCAGAACGCCCAGCAGTTCTGCGCATGGTTGATGACGCACGAATCCACCAAGTCCAAACGCAGGTTCCGGCTGCCCACCGAAGCGGAGTGGCAGCATGCGGCATCCGGAGGCGCTTCGCAGTTCCAGCCTGAGAATCTCGAAGAAGTCGCGTGGTTCGCCGAGAACAGCAACGGCGCGCCCCAGCGCGTGGCCACCAAGCAGCCCAACGCGTGGGGGCTGCACGACATGCTGGGCAATGTGCAAGAGTGGTGCGTCGCCCCTGATGGAACGGGCGTGACGCGCGGCGGGTCGTATCGCGACGGTCCCGATAAAGTGAACATCACGTACCGCGAGCCCAACAACCGCGCGTGGAATGCGAGTGATCCGCAGATTCCCAAGAGCAAGTGGTGGCTCGCGGATGGCCCGTTTGTTGGATTTCGAGTCGTCTGTGAAGTCGAGTGATTGCCCGTGTTCGCCCCTCGCGGAGCGAGGGGGTACCCAAACCGAGAAAACCATGCCCCTTGATCGTCGCTCCTTCGTGAAAGCCGCTGCTTCCGCCCTCCCCGGTGCCGCCGCTCTTTCTGCGCTCGCTCCGATCCTCGCCGCCCGCCACGCCCTCGCCGCCCCGCGCGAGCAGCAAACAGGCACGCCTTTCAAAGGCACCATCCGTATCGGCCTCATCGGCTGCGGCGGACGCGGCAGCGGCGCCGCCGTCCAAGCCCTCCGCGCCGACCCCGACACCAAACTCGTCGCCATGGGCGACGTCTTCGCTGATCGCCTCGACACCTCGCTCGCCGGTATCACAGAAGAACTCGCCGACCAGGCCCCCGCACGCGTCGACGTGCCCGCCGAGCGCCGCTTCACCGGCTTTGATTCCTACCAGAAGGTGATCGACGCCGGCGTCGACGTCGTCTTGATCTGCGGCTACCCCGCCTTCCGCCCGATGCAACTCGCTGCCGCCATCGCCGCGGGCAAGCACGTCTTCGCCGAAAAGCCCCTCGCCGTGGATGGCCCGGGCATCCGCAGTGTGCTGGCGAGCGCGAAAGCCGCGAAAGAGAAGAACCTTGCCTTGCTCGTGGGCTTCTGCTGGAGGCACAACCCAGGCATGAAGGCGGCGTACCAACACCTGCATTCCGGCGGCATCGGCAGCGTCACCAACGTCCACACCACCTACCTCACCAGCACCCTCTCCAAGCGGCCCCGCAAGCCCGAGTGGTCCGACATGGAGTTCCAGATGCGCAACTGGTGGCACTTCACCTGGATCAGCGGTGACCACATCGTCGAGCAAGCCGTCCACTCCATTGATCGCCTCGCCTGGGCGATGAACGACGCGATTCCCACCAAGGTCATCTGCCTTGGCGGCCGCGCCGCCCGCAGCGGCCCCGAACACGGCAACGTCTTCGACCACTTCGCCGCCACCTTTGAGTACGCCGATGGTCGCCGCGCCCACCACACCACCCGCCAGATCGACGGCTGCCCCAGCGACAATACCGACTACATCGAAGGCGCTCAAGGCCGCGCCACCATCAACGGCTGGGCTCCGACGTACGAGTTCCGCGATCACGCCGGGAGCGTCACCTGGAAAGGCACCGGCACCCCCGAAGAAGCCAGCCAGATGTACCAATTGGAACACGACGAGCTCTTCCGAAGCATCCGCGCGGGCGCACCCATCAACGATGGCGAGCGCAGCGCGAATTCGTGCCTTATGGCCATCATGGCCCGCATGGCCGCGTATACCGGCCAGACGATTTCGTGGGAGCAGGCACTCAACAGCAAGGAAGAACTCGTCCCCGCCACGCTCGCGTTTGGCCCCATGCCAACCCCCGAAGTCGCCATCCCTGGCAAGACCAAGTTCATCTGACGGACTCATACGAACGGAGCCCCCATGCCCTTCTCCCGCCGCGATCTCCTCCACGCCGCCGCCATCGCTCCCGCTCTGGGCGCTCTCGCCGCCGCCCGCGCGGAAAGACCGATCCCCAAACCCGCTGACCGCCAACCGGGCGCGTATCGCCTGGGCGTGATCGGCTGTGGCGGACGTGGCACCGGCGCGGCGGTCGACTTCTTGTCTGCCGCCCCAGAAGCTCGCCTCGTCGCGATGGCCGACGCGTTCCCCGATCGCCTCGCCTCGTCCCGTTCCGCCCTCGCGGGCGAAGCCGACACGATCAAGTCCCGCGTCAACGTCACCGACGCGACCTGCTTTACGGGCTTCGACGCGTACAAGAAACTGCTGGCTCTCGATCTCGACGTCGTCGTGCTCGCGACTCCGCCGCACTTCCGCCCGATTCACTTCGCCGCCGCCGTCGCCGCGGGCAAGCACTGCTTCATCGAAAAGCCCGTCGCGGTGGATCCCGCCGGTGTGCGCATGGTGATCGACGCGGGCAAGCTCGCCGACGAGAAGAACCTCCGTGTCGTCTGCGGCACCCAGCGCCGCCACCAGCCAAGCTACCTCACCGCGATGGCCAAAATCCGCGAGGGCGCCATCGGCCGCGTCGTGTCGGGCAGCTGCTACTGGAACCAAGGCGGCTTGTGGATGAACGAGCGCAAGCCCGAATGGTCCGACATGGAGTGGCAGCTGCGCAACTGGCTCTACTTCACCTGGCTCTCGGGCGACCACATCGTCGAGCAGCACGTTCATAACCTCGACGTCATGAACTGGGCCATCGGCAGCAACCCGATCCGCGCCAGCGGCAGCGGCGGCCGCCAAGTCCGCACCAGCCCCGCCTACGGCCACGTCTTCGACCACTTCGCCATCGAATACGAATACGAAGGGGGCGTCACCATCACCAGCATGTGTCGCCAGATCGAAGGCTGCGACTCCCGCGTCGAGGAAGTGATCGTGGGCACCGAAGGCCGCATGATCCTTGCTCCGGGCAGAGCCCGCATCGAAGGCAAGAACCCCTGGAAGTACGCGGGCGACGACGTGAACCCCTACGAACAGGAACACCGCGACCTCGTGGCCGCCATCGCCAACAACCAACCCATGAACGAATCCCGCCGCATCGCCGAAAGCACGCTCACAGCGATCATGGGCCGCCTCGCCGCGTACACCGGCAAAGCCGTCACCTGGGACAAGGCGATGGCCAGCACGCTCGACCTCTCGCCCAAGACCTACGAGTTTGGCCCCCTCCCCATCGGCGATGTCGCGATGCCCGGCCGCACTGCCCTCACGTAAGCATCGCACACCAGCATTCCACCGCACAACGACTTCGCATTCAGCACAGAGACACAGAGATCAGGAGAAGAAGGAGACGAACCCGGTGTGGCGCAGCAATTGGCCAAATCAGTAAATGCAATCCCAATCTCTTCTCCTCTTCCTCCTGATCTCTGTGTCTCTGTGCTGAAATCGATTCACCACTGACTTCTGCAAGGCCCCCCATGCCCCTCACCCGACGCGACTTCCTCGCCACCTCCGCCGCCGCGACCGCTCTCGCATCGCTGCCCGCACGCGCCGACGAGCCCGTCCCCGCGGCTCCCGGCCGCCTCAAGCAATCCGTCTGTCGCTGGTGCTATTCGGGCGTCGAACTGAACGAACTCTGCCGCCGCGCCAAGGAAATCGGTCTGCAATCTGTCGAACTGCTGAGCGAAGACGAATGGCATATCCCCGCCCAGCACGGCCTCACCTGCGCCGTCGGCAATGGTCCAACTTCCATCTCCAACGGCTACAACCGCCCCGAGAATCACGACCGCTTCACCGCCGCCCTCGAACAACTCATCCCGAAAGCCGCCGCCGCCAAAATCCCCAACGTCATTGTCTTCAGCGGCAATCGACGCGGCCAGCCCGACGACGAAGGCCTCGACCACTGCGCTCGCGGCCTCTCTCGCATTACTCCCCTCGCCGAAAAGCACAACATCACCCTCGTCATGGAACTGCTCAACAGCAAGATCGACCACAAGGACTACATGTGCGACCGCACGCCCTGGGGCGTGCGCCTGGTCGAGAAGGTCGCCAGCCCGCGCTTCAAACTCCTCTACGACATCTACCACATGCAGATCATGGAAGGCGACATCATCCGCACCATTCGCGACCATCATCAGCACATCGCTCATTACCACACCGCCGGCGTGCCGGGCCGCAACGAGATCGACGACACCCAGGAACTCAACTACCCCGCAATCTGCCGGGCAATCGCCGACACCGGCTTCACCGGCTATCTCGGCCAGGAGTTCATTCCCAAGCACGACGACCCCTTCGCGTCCCTCCGACAAGCAGTGCAACTCTGCAGCGTCTGAAACGAAACGCGCCCGTCAGGAAGCGCCGCACACCAGAGACTCTCGAACACGACGACTTCGCTTTCAGCACAGAGACACAGAGGTCAGGAGAAAGAGGAGAAGACATGAGAATGGCACCAGCCTGCTTGTTTACACATTGACTTCGCACGCCCCTCACACTTTCTCTCCGCTTCCTCCAAGTCTCTGTTTCTCTGTGCTGAAATCGAATCACCAACAGTCCCCTCACCAAGGACCCCCCCATGCCCCTCTCCCGCCGCGAACTGCTCCACTCCGCCGCCATCGCCCCAGCCCTGGGTGCCCTCGCCGCCCTGTCGCCACGCGCAGCCGCTCACCAACTCGCCAAAACCGCCGAGACCCCCGCTGCATCGCCCAAGCGGACGCTTCGCAAAGCCGCGATGATCGGCATGGTCGGCGAGGGCGAAACCCTCCGCGACAAGTTCCAACTCCTCCGCGATTGCGGCTTCGAAGGCGTCGAAGTCGATTCTCCCACCACTATTGAGCAGAAGGAAGTGCTCGATGCCGCCGCCGCGACCGGCCTCATCGTGCATGGCGCCGTCAACAGCGTCCACTGGCGGCTGCCGCTCAACCACCCCAGCGACAAGATCCGCGATCAGGCCCTGCAAGGCCTCGAAACATGCCTCCGCGATGCCGCCGCCTTCGGTGCCAGTTCCATCCTGCTCGTGCCGGGCATCGTCAACGACGACATGCCCTACGACGAGTGCTACAACGTCTCGCAGGAACAGATCCGCAAGGTGATCCCCCTCGCCCGCGAACTTAAGGTCACCATCGCCGTCGAGAACGTCTGGAACGGCTTCCTGCTCTCGCCCCTCGAAGCCGCGCGATACGTCGACGACTTCAACGATCCCATCGTCGCGTTTCACTTTGACATCGGCAACGTCATCAACTTCGGCCGCCCCGCCCAGTGGATCCGCATCCTGGGCCAACGCATCGTCAAGATCCACATCAAGGACTTCAACCTCAAGAACCGCGACGAAAAAGGCCTCTGGAAGGGCTTCGACGTTGAACTAGGCGAGGGCAACGCCGATTGGCCCGCCGTCATGCGAGCATTGGACGCAACCGGCTTTTCCACCGCCGAGCAAGGCCGCTGGGCCACCGCCGAAGTCCGCGGCGGCGACCGCGGGCGTCTAAAGCAAATTAGCGAGCAGATGGACCGTCTGTTTGTCATGTGACCACGCGATCCTGCGCTATCGGTCAGTGCTGCGCCAGCCCCGCCAGCATGATCCAGAAAGTCTCCACGCCGATCGTCGCCAGACACAACGCGCCGACGCCGCAATCGCATCCGCCCGGCCAGGCATCGCGAGCGCGGGCAGCACGCCCAGCAGGCGCAACGTACCGGCAAGGGCCCCCGCAGCGTTCCCAACGCCTATCGCAACGCAGGTGTGCGAACAGTGCGCGCCTTTGGCAACGCGAGCGTGTCACCTTCTCCCTTGAACACACTCCACGCGAAGCTCTCGAGACTTCGGCGTGGATCACGAGGATCAGCATCCGGGGCAAAGAAGCGTCACCCGGCGGAAGAGCGAGGGATCGATCTACGACAGGCCGACGTGGAGCTGGCGAAGGGCCCTTCAATCACCACGGTCAGCAAGCTGCCGGCGAGCAGCGAACAGACCTGTTGCGACTGGCGGCATGATTTCGGGCCTCAAGGTCCCCCATGCCAAGCGGTTCAAGAAACTACAACAGAAGAACGCGCGGCTCGACTCTGCCTCTCCGTGAGCGAAAGCGACTTCGAGTCCACAGTTACCCCCTTGCCTTCCGCCCCGAACAACAGGTCGCAGAACGCACCGCAGCATGCGACGAAAATGCCTTGCACGGGGTCGCAAACCCCTCAGGCCAAAAACGAGGAAAGGCCTGCTGTGCAAGCCTTTACGACCGAGTGCGAGCTTGTGCGAACTTCTGTAATGCCCCCCGAAGGACTCGAACCTTCGACCCGCTGATTAAGAGTCAGCTGCTCTACCAACTGAGCTAGGAGGGCTTGGTCACTACTTGTTCGGTAGCCGCCGCGAGGAGCGTTGGATACCGGGTGGGATAATAGTGCTGGTGCTGGCGGGTGTCCACTGGCGGGGGCTTGCTGCCAAACTCAGCGCGAATCCTGCTGTTTCAGGGCTGGTGTGCTGCCCCACGCCGCGCGGCGACGCTCGTGAGCGAACTCGGTTCGCCTTCTCGAGTGGTCTTCGGTCAGGCGGATCGTGCGTCCGATCGCATTACCCAGGCCAACGTAGACTGCCCCGTGCCCAACCCGCAGGTGTCCAACTCGCCCAAGATCGACCTGCCGCCAGCGGCACCGGTGCAGGCCCCGCCAAAGCTCGTCACCTTCGACTGGGGCGGCGTGATTCTCCGCCATTGTCGCAGTTGGGCCGAGGCGTGCCAGCACGTGGGTATTTCGGTGCGCGAAGGCATGGACGATCCCGAACTCCAGGCCCTTCGCCGCAAGATCAACCAAGAATTTCAGTGCGGGCGCATGAGCGAGGCCGACTTCTTCCCCGCCATCAGCCGGGCCACGCTCGATCTGTACTCGCCCGACGAAGTCCGCACCATCCACTGCGGGTGGCTGCTTCGCGAGTACCACGGCGTGGCCGATGTCATCGAATCGCTCAACAACCGGCGGGGGGTCGAGACCGCTCTTCTCAGCAACACCAACGCCGCTCATTGGCGCCGGCACCTTTCCACCGGCTTCAAGCCCGCGGACTTTCCGACCATCGGCCTGATCAAGCACAAGCACGCAAGCCACCTGCTCGGACACGCCAAGCCGGGCGTGGAGATCTACCGCGCGTTCGAGAAATCGGTGGGCATGTCAGGCAGCGACATTTTGTTCTTTGACGACCTCCCCGAAAACATCCTGATCGCGCGAGAACTCGGCTGGCGGGCCGAACTCATCGACCACACCCGCGAAACCAAGCCGCAATTGCTCGACAAGCTCGCGCTCGTCGGGCTGTAGCGTCTCGCGTCAAGCTCACGAAACGCGCCCGTCAGGGACCGTCACGCACCAGTGACTTCAGATTCACCACGGTGATGACGGAAAAGAAGCGAGGGCCGACCTCCGCAACGTCAATTCCTCCTCCGCACCCCACGCGGCAGCCCTTCTCAGCCTCTCACCGCTCGAGCCGCACCAGAACCTGCCCAGTCTGATCCCACGCTCGCACCAACGCCTGCGACCGAGCGATCCGCGCCACGCGCTCAACGTCCAGCCTCGGATCCAGGAACCCAGACCGCTTGAGCCGATCAAGCTCTGCGAAGTTGATCAGCAGGTGCGTGAACCCGCGCTCGCGCAGCAGCCGCGTCACCGTCGCGTCGTTGGGCTCGCGAGCAAGCAACTCGGCCAGCGGATTGGTGTCCCATGTCGTGGTATACGCGATCCGCCGGGCGTCGTAGAAGAGCGGCGTGGCTTCGCCGACGAGCAGCACGCGGTCGCCGCCGCTCAGCATCGTGTTCACGAACTGCTCGCTGGTCTTGTCTTGCTCCGCGAGGCCGCGCGCCGCCGGCGACACGCCCATGCGATCGCCGGGCGAAAACAGCAATCCGATGTTGGTGAGGCCCATCGAGCGAGTACTCGCAAGCAGCCACATCGTCGCGCCAAGTGTCACGGCCATCGCCCCTAAGAACGCAGACCGTCCCACCCGCCGCTGCGCCAACCACGCCAACCCCATCGCGATACTCACGCCCAGGACCACCGCCATCGGCACCACCATGGGCAACAAGAACCGCGACTGCACATGCGTCAACCGCAACCACATCCACAGCTGCGCGAACATCACCATCCCCAGCACCATCCACAGCGCCGGCGAACCAACGATCCACCGGGCTTTCGCCACGCTCACCATCGCGAGCCCCGGCATCACCACCATCCCCACCACACACGAGAGGGCCAGCCAAGGTCCCCACTGCGCGTGCAAAAGGCCCCGATGTGTTCCGCCCGTCGCCGGATCGCTCGCATCGGCGACGAACATAAGCCTGAGTCGATCCACAAACGACCCGTCAAACCGATGCGAAGCCGCAAACCGCGCGATCTGCTCGCCCGTCCACCAACCCATTGAGCCATCCGCCCGGGCGAACACGCCCGCCGCGAACGGAAAGACCGGGTTGCCCGTTGCCATCCAGTTCCGCACCATCCACGGCGCGAGCATCGCCAATCCGACGATGCTCCCCACCGCTGCAAGCAGCCCCAACCACTCCCACCGCGCTCGCCCCCACCGCTTGCCAGGCGACATCAGCAGCAAGACCAACCCGACAGGCACGCCCACAAACAGCAACGCCGTCGGCTTGCTCGCGCACGCCCCGCCGACGATGATCGCCAGCAACGCCGCCACGCGCATCGCGAGCGCACGCCGCGTTGCTCCGTCGTTCGGGTTCAGCGAACTCAGCCGCTCCCAGCACTGCACCAACACGACCCCGCTCGCCGCGAGCCCCAGCACCACGCCCATCTCGTTGTACGCGAGCGAAGAAACCACCACAACCCAAGGCGTCGCGAGCGTGAGCACGCCCGCAAGCCCCGCCGCGATCAGCGTCGTCGACTCCGCACACCCCGCAACCTTCGCCACCCGCCTCGTGAGGCCAGCCACGCCGCACGCCGCGATGATGCCGACCATCGCATGCAGCAACTGAGCCGCGAACAAACCAAGTCCGTCCCGCGCCAACATGTCGTCCGCGAAACCCAGCCTCGCGACATGCGCGAACGCCGCTTCCAAACCGCTGGGCAGCGCGCTATACACATTGTGCTCAACCGTCGCCACCCGCGCATTCGCCGCGGCCACGCCAGTCGCCGTACCCGCCCCCATCCACTCGTGCGGCAGCTGCAAGTGGTAACTCAGCGCGTCATACCCGCCAAACTCGCTCTTCCACAACACACCAGGCGTCGACGCCGCGCTCGCGAGCACGATGCCCGCCACAAGCGACCCAATCACCAGCGCGAACCAAGCGGCCTTGGTGCCTTCATTCTGGTCTTCGCCACGGATGGCCCGCAACGCCCAATGCTGCGACAGAAATTGCCGAACCATCCGCCACTGAGCAGCGAGCAGGACCAGCAGAAAAATCAACGGCGACCAAGCCCTGATGCTCGGCCCGATCGCAGATCCAATCCAAGCATCCAGCAGCGTCATTACCAGCATCAAACCGAACCCCACGCCCATCGCGACGGTTAGGCTCACCTCAGTCTGCCCGGCTTGATGACCGGAAAGCTGACGGCATACAGGCAGCAACGACACTACAACCACGCCGAAGCCCAATGCCGACACCAAGTACACCGCCCCCGGCCACGCGCACGCCACCACCCGCTCTACCGCCGTCATCAACGCAACCACAAGCCCCGAGCCATCCCCCGACACACCACCCCACGCAACCACAGCCGCGCCCAGCAGCATCGCGCCGCTCATCGCGAGCGCCATCCGAGCAAATTGTCCGACGCCGCCGCTCGCCATGCTCGCTTCCGATCCCACGTTCGCCCGCGACATTCCCGGACGCAGTATGCCGCTCACCGCACCATCGCCCACGCCCCATCCCGCGCACTGCCTCGATACGATACCCCCGCATGGCCGCCCACGCGACCAACCCCTCTGTCCGCCGACCGGTCGAAGTCGCCGCGCTCATCGCCGCCGATGCGCCGCTCGCCGCAGACCTCGACGCCCTGCCCATCATCGAGCCCCTCTGCAGCGTCTTTCGCCGCAAGCTCAAGTCCGAGGGCCTCAAGTACACGCCTGAGCGGGCCCAGATGCTCGAAACCGTGATCCGGCTGGGCGCCAGCGACGCACTGTTCACCGCCGATCGCATCCTCGCCGACGTCCGCGCCGCCGGGTTTGACGTCAGCAAAGCGACGATGTACCGCACGCTCAAACTGCTCATCGACGCCCGCATCATCGAGCGTGCCTTAAGCACCACGGACCAGGCCACGTTCCGCTGCGTCTTTGGCGAAGCCGTGTCACAGGCAACCGGCGAACTCGCGTTGCTGCGCCCAGGCCACCCGCCTGCGCCCATCCAAGACCCCGCGCTGCGACAGGCAATCGCCGCGGCGTGCGAAGCCTGGTGCAAGCGGCAAGGCGTGGAGTACGCCGGGTATCGAGTAGAGATTCACGCTCGCTAGCCGACGTGAGCGAGCGGCGATGCAACCACAAGCGAGCCAAGCACTCGTTGAAGCTGATGCTTGGCTCTCTCTTCACTGCTTCGTTTTTCGCTGTTTCCCGCCCCGCCCGCCGCTCACGCCTTCCCCGCCCCCATCGCCTTCATCAACTCCTCATCCTTCATCACCGGCACCCGCGCCTTGCCTGTCGCGAGCGCAACATGGATGTACGGCACGCACATCCCGCACTGCGTCCCGCACTTGGTCATCTCCGCGAGCTTGCTGTAGTCGGACCCCACCTGCTTGGAAAGCTCCAGCAGCGTCTTGAACGACACCCGATGGCAAATGCAGCGATCAACGCCCATGCGACACCTCCTTCGCACGCGCAACGCTCACATCGACAACAGTCAGTTCGTCGCCCAACTTCGTCACCAACTCCGCGCATCGGGCACGTAGTGCAGTTCGTTCACTTCCGGGCTCGCATCCGAATCCATCCCGATCTGGCCCGCAAACTCGCCCATCGCGCTGCCCAGAAACGTCCCCCCCACCATCCACTTCGCCTGCCCCATCACGCCCAGCACGCTCCCATCGGCCCGCGCCGTCATCGCGCTGCCCACCGGGCCGCGCGTCACCACCCCGCGCGAATCGCTCGCTCGCAGGCCGTGCCGAAATGCCGTCGTGGGTGAACCGTTCCAAGACCAGGCCCCATTCATCCCCCCACTACCAATATAAAGCAACGGCGGATCAAGCAGCGCGCAATTTCGAAGATTATTTGATTGCCGGATCATCGCATCCGCAAACACGAACAAACTACTTGGTTGTCGCAAATCGCCCACGCGCTGCCAAGGCCGATTTCCGATCACCGCGTCGTACCCGGGCGTCTTCGACGGACTCAGGAAGTAACCGTTGTACCCATACGTACTCGTCGGCCATCGCGCCCCGGGACCTTGAGGCACATAGGTCCCCCATTCCTGTCCGGGGCACTGAAACACGCTCCGCTCAGACAGATTCGCATCCAGATATGGGGAGAGGAACCCCTTGCCATGATCAGGTGGCGTAGCCGCCGAGCCGTGGCTACCCCACCAGTATCGGGCCATGCCTCCCGGGCCGACGTCCGCCGCACTCGTGTACGCGAGCGGCATCGCGCGCTCTGCGAAGTCATTCGCGTACATGCTCCACGCCGTACCGAGCGACCGAAGTTGTGCGCCGCATGCTGTCGCCCGAGCCGTATGCCGCACGCCCGACAGGCTCGGCACGAGCAAGCCCACCAAGATCGCGATCACCGCGATCGTGACGAGCACTTCGACGAGGGTGAACGCCCGAGCCCTGGCCTGCCTCGATGAGATCGCATGGTTCATGGCGCCACCTCCGCGCCCACGCGCAGCGCCATCAGTTCACCCCTCTCACGCCATCGCATCCACGCTCGCAAAGTCGCCCGATCGCCGTCATCGACATCGCCATCCCCCTCCACGTCCCGCGTTCCCGCGCCAGCGTCCCAGGCGTACAGATCATCGATCCCCAGCCGCGCACTGCCATTCACGTCCGCACCCGTCCACGCCGGCCCAAACGCCGCCAAACCGCTCGCCCCGATGCTGTACACATTCAGCCCCGCGAGCGCAACCCCGCCGCCACCCACGCCCCCGATGCCCCCCGCCGTTTGCATCACGAACCCACTCTCGCCCGGCACGCGCGACAGATCAACCACTTTCAGCCGCTGCGCCGCCAGCGTCGCCGCGCCGCTCGCGATCGTGCCCACGACGCCCACTGCCCTACCGCCCGCGATGCTGACCGCCGGCTGGTGATTCCACCCGCCCATGCGCTGTCCG